>NZ_JBEXXN010000077.1:0-27518 GCF_040630445.1 Streptomyces sp. NPDC005805 | reverse complement strand
GCCTCGGCGGTGGTGGCCACCGGCTTGTCGAGCAGCAGATGGCACCCGGCGGCGGGCCTGCCCGGCCCCGGGGGCGGCCCCGCCCCCGGAAACGGCGGAGCGGCCGGTGCCCGAAGGTGCCGGCCGCTCCGCGGCTCTACGCGCGAGACGCGCGCAGGCGCGTCAGTTCTGCGTGCCGCGGCGCTTGCGCGCGGCCCACATGATGCCGCCGCCGGCGGCGAGAACCACCGCGGCCGCGCCCGCGATCAGCGGGGTGGAGCTGGAGGAACCGGTCTCGGCGAGGCCCGGGGAGGTCTCGCTCGGGGTCGGCGTGGGCGCCGGGGCCTCGGAGCTCGGGGTCTCGCTCGGCTTCTCGCTGGGCGTCTCGCTGGGCTTCTCGCTCGGCGCGGGGCTCGACTCGGTCGGCGTCGGGGCCGGCGTCGTGGTCGACTCGCTCGGGCTCGGCGTCGGCTCGGTCGGCTTCACGCACGGCGGAGCCGTCTTGGTCTCGTCCCGGTTGTACTGCTCGCCGTCCTGCGCCTTGATGACGATGCGGACCTCGCGCTCCTTGTCGACGTCCGGGAGGTCCAGCTTCGTCGCGAAGTTGTCCTCGAACTCCTTGGTCGGGAGCAGGTCCTTGCCGTCCACCGTCACGGCCACCGTGTTCACGGTGTTCTTGCCGTAGTGGGTCAGGTTGATGTCGACCGTGTCGCAGGTGACCGACCAGTTGGGGTTGTGCGCCATGGCCGGGCCGGCCGCCAGGCCGACGCCGAGCACACCGGCTGCGGCGGCCGCGACAAGGGCCGCCGAACGCCGGAGCGTTCCGTTGCTGTTTCTCACTTGGGTTCCTCCACGAAGACACGCCACCACTGCTGGCGGTGCGCGCACCCTACCGCCGCCGTGCGGCGCGCGGGCAGCCGCCCCAAACATCGCAATCGGGTGAACGGCTGAAACCGCGTCACGGGCCGCGGCGCTCCCTGGCCCGCAGCCAGAGGGGAAGAACGATCCACAACAGGGCGAACCAGGCGAACATGCCCGCGACCATCCATACGGCGTCACCGTCGCCGATGACCACCCGGAGGATCAGCAGCAGCGCGGAGACCATCGTGCACAGCAGCAGCACCAGCCCCAGGACCGTAAGGCGGGAGGCCCAGTCGACGGCGACCGGTTTGATCCGTCTGCCGGTCACCATCCGATGGATGGCGACCGGTCCTATGAGCACACCGGTCGCGGCGGCGCCCAACATGATGGTGACGGTGTAGATGGCCTGGTCGGTTCCGGAGAGGTCGTCGAACCGTGGCTGAAAGGCCACGGTGAGCAGGAAGCCGAAGAGGATCTGGACACCGGTCTGGGCGACCCTCAGTTCCTGGAGCAGGTCGGCCCACCGCCGGTCCGCCCGCTCGTCCTCCGTCTCGTCCCGCCCGTAGTGCAGCTGTCTCTTCCCGTCCGGGCCCGGCCCCGCCGGACTCGCCCCGGCCGGGACTCCGCCGTCGCCGACGGGGGCCCCGTCGCCACCGACGCCCGGTTCACCGCCGACGCCCGGTTCACCGCCGACGCCCGGTTCACCGCCGACGCGCGGTTCGCCGCCGTCACGCGGCTCCTCGCTCACGGCGCCACCATCGCCTCGGCGACCAGCAGCCGCACCGCCGCCGCGATCGACTCCGCGTCGATCCCGGCGGCGTGGAGCTGCTCCGGCCCGGTCGCGGACGACGGCACCCCGCGGACACCCAGCCGCACCAGCCGCGGCACCGGCCGCCCGTCGGCGAACGCCTCGGCCACCGCGTCACCGAGGCCGCCCTCCAGCCGGTGGTCCTCCACCGTGACCAGGCAGCCCGTGTCGTCGGCGGCCTCCTGGAGGGTGGCGGTGTCGACCGGCTTGACGGAGTACGCGTCGACGACGCGCACCGCGATGCCCTCCCGGTCGAGGATCCGCGCCGCCCCCAGCGCCTCGTGGACGGTGATACCGGCCGCGACCAGGGTCGCGCGGTCCCGGTCGCCGGAGCGCAGCACCTTGGACCCGCCGACCGGGAACTCCTCCCCCGGTCCATAGAGGACCGGGGTGCCGGAGCGCGTGGTGCGCAGATAGCTGATGCCGGGGAGGTCGGCCATGGCGGCGACCAGCCGGGCCGTCTGCGGGGCGTCGCACGGGTAGAGCACGGTGCTGCCGGGGATCGCGCGGAACATCGCCAGGTCCTCCAGGCCCATCTGGGACGGCCCGTCCTCGCCGATCGAGACGCCGGCGTGGGAGCCGACGAGCCGGATCGAGGCGCAGCTGACGGCGGCCATCCGGACGAAGTCGTGGGCGCGGGTCAGGAAGGCGGCGAAGGAGCAGGCGAACGGGGTCCAGCCGCGCGCGGCCATGCCGACCGCGCCCGCGACGAGCTGCTGTTCCGCGATGGAGAACTCGAAGTACCGCTCGGGGTGCTCCTTCTCGAAGTATTCGGTGCGGGTGGAGTCCCCGACCTCGGCGTCCAGGGCGACGACATCGGTGCGGGCGGTACCGAGGGCGGCGAGGGCCCGCCCGTAGGCGTCGCGGGTGGCGACCTCCTCGCCCTTCTCGAAGACGGGCAGCTCCGGCCCGCCCGGCGGGGGCTCGGGCCGGCGTACGCGCACCTCGGGCGGCGGGGCGACGTCGACGGTCAGCTCACGGGCGCCGCCGAGTTCCGCGATCGCGGCCGCCGCGTCGGGCAGCGGCTTGCCGTGCTTGCCCTCCTGGTCCGCGACGGCGGCCACCCCGTGGCCCTTCTCGGTGCCGGCGAGGATCGCGGTGGGGCGGCCCGCGGTGGCGGCGGCGTCGCTCAGCGCGGCGTCCACCGCGGCGATGTCGTGGCCGTCGATGCGCAGGGTGTGCCAGCCGAAGGCCTCCAGCCGGCGGGCGTAGGCGTCCAGGTCCCGGCCGAAGCGGGTGGGGCCGCGCTGGCCGAGCCGGTTGACGTCCACGATCAGGGTCAGGTTGTCCAGATGCTCGTACGCGGCCTGCTCCACGGCCTCCCACACCGAGCCCTCCGCCATCTCGCTGTCGCCGGAGAGCACCCAGACCCGGTACGGGACCTGGTCGAGGCGTTTGCCGGCGAGGGCCATGCCGACGCCCACGGGCAGTCCCTGCCCGAGGGAGCCGGTGGCCGTGTCGACCCAGGGCAGCCGGGGCGTGGGGTGGCCCTCCAGACGGCTGTCGCGTTTGCGGAAGGTGAGCAGTTCCGCGTCGTCGATCGCGCCGGCGGCCTTGTACATGGCGTACAGCAGCGGGGAGGCGTGGCCCTTGGAGAGCACCAGCCGGTCGTTGCCGGGGTGCCCGGGCCGGTCGAAGTCGTACCGCAGGTGGCGGGCGAGGAGCACGGCGCCGAGGTCGGCGGCCGACATGGACGAGGTCGGGTGTCCGGAGCCGGCCGCGTCGGCGGCGCGTACCGCGTCGACGCGCAGCTGCTGTCCGAGCTGTGCCAGGTGTTCGTGGTCGGCCGCTGATACTCGCATCGGTGCGCTCCCGGTTCCGTGTCTCCGTGTCGCAGGACGTGTGCGGGGGTCTCACGCGACGGGCGCGGCGGCGGGCCGGGGGCCGCCGTGCGTCCGGGCGGCGGGGCAGGGCTGCCGAGCGGGTCCGTGAGCCCCTGGCCGGGTGCCCGGCGCGGGGCGGCTCAAACGCGGACCGCCCGCCGGCCCCGGCCCGCCCCCGTCAGGGGTCACCGGTACGGGCGGTCGGGCCGCTCCTCCACCACCGGGGCCTGGCCCGGCACGACCACACGGCGCCGCTTGGCGATGCTCGTGAAGGTCGCCACGCCGATCAGGCCGACGGCCATCAGGATGATGCCGACCACGTCGAGGTTGGCGCCCTCGACCTTCCAGTCCGTGCCGAACGTGAGAATGGCTCCCGCGGCGATCAGGATGATGCATCCGCCGATCCCCATCTCCTCCACCTTCTTCCGTCATCCGTCGGTGCGGTGCGCGGTGGGTCCCGTACGCGCCGTGCACCCCGGCTACCCCTGGATGGCGTGGGCATGTCTTGACAGAAGGCAAATAGTGCACGGAGCGCGGTCGATCAAGTGCGGTCCGGAGAGGGCAAGGTCACAGCCCTGTCCTCTCCGCTCTTCGGTGCCGCTGTCCTAGCATCTGAGCATGACGGTCCTCCCCGATGACGGGTTCCCACTGGCCGCCGAATTCCCGGATGCGACGCACGAGCAGTGGCAGCGCCTCGTGGAAGGCGTGCTCCGCAAGTCCGGCAAGGACGCACAGGGTTCGGCCGCCGAGGACGCGCTGTCCACGGCTCTGGAGGACGGGATCACGACCCGTCCCCTGTACACGGCCGGTGACGGCCCGGCCTCCGCCGGTTTCCCCGGGTTCGCCCCGTACACCCGCGGTGGGCGCGCCGAGGGCGGCGCGCTCTCCGGCTGGGACGTACGGCAGCGCCACGACCGGCCCGATCCCGTGCGGACCAACGAGGCGGTCCTCGCCGACCTGGAGAACGGCGTCACCTCCCTCTGGCTGACCGTGGGCGCGGCCGGGGTGCCGGTCGACGGCCTCGGCACGGCGCTGGACGGTGTGCTGCTGGACCTGGCGCCCGTCGTCCTGGACGCGGGCACCGAGTTCCGGGCGGCCGCCGAGGAGCTGCTCGCCCTGTACGCGAAGCGGGGCGTCGAGCCCGGCGCGGCCCTGGGGAACCTGGGCGCGGACCCCTTCGGTCTGGCCGCCCGGACCGGCGACCACGACGGCCTGGCGGAGCACCTGGCCGCGGCGGCGGACCTCGCCGGCCGCTGCGCGGAGGGCTACCCGGGGCTGCGGGCCGTCACCGTCGACGCCCTGGTCCACCACGAGGCCGGGGCGACCCCGGCCCAGGAGCTGGGCTGCTCGCTGGCGACCGGGGTGGCCTGGCTGCGGGAGCTGACGGAGGCGGGGCTGACCGCCGAGGCGGCCTGCGGCCAGCTGGAGTTCCGGTACGCGGCGAGCGCCGACCAGTTCCTCACGATCGCGAAGCTGCGCGCCGCGCGCCGGCTGTGGGCGCGGATCGCCGAGGTGTCCGGGGTGAGCGGCCCGGCGGCGGCGCAGCGCCAGCACGCGGTGACCTCGCCGGTGATGATGACGCGCCGCGACCCCTGGGTGAACATGCTGCGCACCACGGTGGCCTCGCTGGCGGCCGGGGTGGGCGGCGCGGACGCGGTCACGGTGCTGCCGTTCGACCACGAGCTGGGCCTGCCGGACGCCTTCGCGCGCCGGATCGCCCGCAACACCTCGACCATCCTGCTGGAGGAGTCGCATCTGGGCCGGGTCGTCGACCCGGCGGGCGGCTCCTGGTACGTGGAGCGGCTGACCGAGGAGCTGGCGCGGGCAGGCTGGGCGTGGTTCCAGGAGATCGAGCGGGCCGGCGGTCTGGCCGCCGCGCTGCGCGAGGGCCTGATCGCCGAGCGGATCGGCGAGGCGTGGGAGAAGCGCTCCCGCCGGCTGGCGACCCGGCGTGAGCCGGTGACCGGGGTCAGCGAGTTCCCGCTGCTGTCCGAGGCGCCGGTGGAGCGCGACCCCGCACCGGTGCGCCCGGGCGGCGGGCTGCCGGTGGTCCGGCGGGACGAGCGCTTCGAGGCGCTGCGGGCCCGCTCCGACGCGCATCTGGCGGCGACGGGCGAGCGGCCCAGGGTGTTCCTGGCGGCGCTGGGCCCGGCCTCCGCGCACACCGCGCGGGCCACCTTCGCGGCCAACCTGTTCCAGGCGGGCGGCGTCCAGCCGGTGCACGACCCGGTGACGGTGGACGCCGGGAGCGCGGCGGCCGCCTTCGCGGCGAGCGGCGCGCGGGTGGCGTGCCTCTGCTCCAGCGACGCGCTCTACGAGGAGCAGGCGGCGGCGGTGGCCGAGGCACTGAAGGCGGCGGGCGCGCTGCGGGTGTTCCTCGCCGGGCGGCCGGGTGAACTGCGGGAGACGTTGGAGAAGGCCGGAGTCGACGAGTTCGTCGTCGCGGGCGGCGACGCGGTCGCCGTGCTGGGTTCCGTCCTCGACCGGATCGGAGTGGCGTGATGGGCATCCCTGACTTCACGGGGATCGAGCTGGGGCCCGCCACGGCCGGCCCGGCGACCGAGGAGGAGTGGCGCGCGGCGGTCGAGGCGGCCACCGGCAAGGACGTCTCCGCGCTGGTGTGGGAGACGCCCGAGGGCATCCCGGTGAAGCCGCTCTACACCGAACGCGACCTGGCGGGCGTGGACTTCCTGGCCACGTACCCGGGGGTGGCGCCGTATCTGCGCGGCCCGTACCCGACGATGTACGTCAACCAGCCGTGGACGATCCGGCAGTACGCGGGCTTCTCCACCGCCGAGGAGTCGAACGCCTTCTACCGGCGCAATCTGGCGGCCGGCCAGAAGGGCCTCTCGGTCGCCTTCGACCTGCCGACGCACCGGGGCTACGACAGCGACCACCCCCGGGTGACCGGTGACGTCGGCATGGCGGGTGTGGCGATCGACTCGATCTACGACATGCGGCAGCTGTTCGACGGCATCCCGCTGGACCGTATGAGCGTGTCGATGACGATGAACGGCGCGGTGCTGCCGGTGCTGGCGCTGTACATCGTCGCCGCCGAGGAGCAGGGCGTGCCGCCGGAGAAGCTGGCGGGGACCATCCAGAACGACATCCTCAAGGAGTTCATGGTCCGCAACACGTACATCTATCCGCCCGGCCCGTCGATGCGGATGATCTCGGACATCTTCGCGTACACCTCGCAGAAGATGCCGCGCTACAACTCCATCTCCATCTCGGGCTACCACATCCAGGAGGCCGGGGCGACGGCCGATCTGGAGCTGGCGTACACGCTGGCGGACGGCATGGAGTATCTGCGCGCCGGAATCGGGGCGGGGCTGGACGTGGACGCGTTCGCGCCCCGGCTGTCGTTCTTCTGGGCGATCGGCATGAACTTCTTCATGGAGGTCGCCAAGCTGCGGGCGGCGCGGCTGCTGTGGGCGAAGCTGGTGAAGGGCTTCGAGCCGAAGAACGCCAAGTCCCTCTCCCTGCGCACCCATTCGCAGACCTCGGGCTGGTCCCTGACGGCGCAGGACGTGTTCAACAACGTCACCCGCACCTGTGTGGAGGCGATGGCGGCGACCCAGGGCCACACCCAGTCCCTGCACACCAACGCCCTCGACGAGGCGCTGGCCCTGCCGACGGACTTCTCGGCGCGCATCGCCCGCAACACGCAGCTCCTGCTCCAGCAGGAGTCGGGCACCGGCCGGGTCATCGACCCGTGGGGCGGCAGCGCGTACGTGGAGCGGCTCACCCACGACCTGGCGCGGCGGGCCTGGCAGCACATCGAGGAGGTCGAGGCGGCGGGCGGCATGGCGCAGGCCATCGACGCGGGCATCCCCAAGCTGCGGGTGGAGGAGGCGGCGGCCCGCACCCAGGCGCGGATCGACTCGGGCCGGCAGCCGGTGATCGGCGTCAACAAGTACCGGGTGGACTCGGACGAGCAGATCGAGGTCCTGAAGGTCGAGAACTCGCAGGTGCGCGCCCAGCAGGTGGAGAAGCTGCGCCGGCTGCGGGCGGAGCGGGACGAGGCGGCGACGCAGGCGGCCCTGCGGGCGCTCACGGCCTCCGCCGAGGCGGGCCCCTCGGGCGGTGGTTCGCTGGACGGCAACCTGCTGGCGCTGGCCGTGGACGCGGCCCGGGCCAAGGCGACCGTCGGGGAGATCTCGGACGCCCTGGAGAAGGTGTACGGCCGGCACTCGGGCCAGATCCGTACGATCTCCGGTGTGTACCGCAACGAGGCAGGGGAGTCGCCGTCGGTGGACCGCACCCGCGCGCTGGTGGACGCGTTCGAGGAGGCCGAGGGCCGCAGGCCGCGCATCCTGGTGGCCAAGATGGGCCAGGACGGGCACGACCGCGGCCAGAAGGTGATCGCGACCGCCTTCGCCGACCTGGGCTTCGACGTGGACGTCGGCCCGCTGTTCCAGACCCCGGCCGAGGTGGCCCGGCAGGCGGTCGAGGCGGATGTGCACATCGTCGGCGTCTCCTCGCTGGCGGCGGGGCACCTGACCCTGGTGCCCGCGCTGCGCGAGGAACTGGCGGCGGAGGGCCGGGAGGACATCATGATCGTGGTGGGCGGGGTGATCCCCCCGCAGGACGTGCGGGCCCTGCACGACGCGGGCGCGGCGGCCGTCTTCCCGCCCGGCACGGTGATCCCGGACGCGGCGCGGGACCTGGTGCACACCCTCGCCCGCTCGCTCGGCCACGAGCTGGGCACCGCCGACGACCGCTGACACGCACGGCCGGGCCCGGCCCGCCGGACACTGGGGAGACATGCCGCCGAAGATCGACATCGACGCGTACGTCAAGGGCGTGCGGGACGGTTCGCGGGCGTACGTCGCCCGGTCCGTCACGCTCGTCGAGTCCACCCGGCCGGACCACCGGGTGCTCGCGCAGCAACTCCTCACCGAGCTGCTGCCGTTCACCGGCTCGGCCCGGCGGGTGGGCATCAGCGGGGTGCCCGGGGTCGGCAAGTCGACGTTCATCGACGCGCTCGGCACGATGCTGACCGGGCTGGGGCACCGGGTGGCCGTTCTCGCGGTGGACCCGTCCTCCACCCGGACCGGCGGCTCCATCCTGGGCGACAAGACCCGGATGGACCGCCTGTCGGTGGACCCGGCGGCCTTCGTCCGCCCCTCCCCCAGCGCGGGCACCCTCGGCGGGGTCGCCAAGGCCACCCGGGAGACGATGATCGTGATGGAGGCGGCCGGGTACGACGTGGTCCTCGTCGAGACGGTGGGCGTGGGCCAGTCGGAGACCGCGGTGGCCGGCATGGTCGACTCCTTCCTGCTGCTGAGCCTGGCCCGCACCGGGGACCAGCTCCAGGGCATCAAGAAGGGCGTCCTGGAGCTGGCGGACGTCATCGCGGTCAACAAGGCGGACGGCCCGCACGAGCGGGACGCCCGGGCGGCGGCCCGTGAACTGGCGGGCGCGCTGCGGATGATGACGCCGGCGGACGCGGTCTGGACGCCCCCGGTGCTCTCGTGCAGCGCCCGGGAGGGCACGGGTCTGGACACGGTGTGGGAGCGGCTGGAGCAGCACCGGCATCTGCTGGACTCCACGGGCCGGCTGGCCGAGAAGCGCCGGGACCAGCAGATCGGCTGGACCCGGGCGATGGTCCGGGACTCCCTGCTGGACCGCCTGCACCGGCACCCGGGGGTCCGGGAGGTGGCGGCGGAGGCGGAGGCCGAGGTCCGGGCGGGGCGGCTGACGCCGACGCTGGCGGCCGAGCGGATCCTCGACGCGTTCACCCGGCAGGACTGAGCCGCGTCCGCCCCGCCGAGCCCGGTCCGCCCGGCGGGGCTCGGCGGGGCGGACGCGGCGCGGTGTCACGGGCGGCGGTCCGGGTACCCGGTCCGCTCCGGCCGGCGCGCCGCCGGCCGGACGGCCCCGAGACTCCGAGGAGCGGACCATGCTGATCGCATTCCTGACGGCCCACGAAGGCGTGGAGCAGGTGGAACTCACCGAGCCGTGGCAGGCGGTGAAGGACGCCGGCGACGAGCCGCGGCTGATCTCCACGCGACCGGGCGCCGTCCAGGCCTTCGACCACCTCGACAAGGCGGACACCTTCCCGGTCGACCAGGTGGTCGCGGACGCCTCCCCCGACGACTACGCCGCCCTGGTCCTGCCCGGCGGGGTGGCCAACCCGGACGCCCTGCGGATGGACGAGAACGCCGTCGCCTTCGTGAAGGCGTTCTTCGACGCGGGCAAGCCCGTCGCGGCGATCTGCCACGCCCCGTGGGCCCTGGTGGAGGCCGGCGCGGTGCGCGGGCGGACCCTGACCTCCTGGCCGAGTGTGCGCACCGACATCACCAACGCGGGCGGCACCTGGGTGGACGAGGAGGCCGTGGTGTGCACGGCGGGCCCGAACACCCTGATCACCAGCCGCAGGCCGGACGACCTGGACGCCTTCGCCAAGGCGTTCACCGCCGAGTTCGCGAAGGCGGGCGGCTGAACGCTCGCGCGCAGTGCCCGCGAGGGGGCCCGCGTCCGGTCAGGGGGTCCGGCCGCGGGCCCCGTCGCGGGTGCGGCCGGCGGCCGGGGGCCGGTCGGGGTGCCGTCGCAGGTACTCCGCCTCCAGCTCGGCCATCCGCACGTCGTGCGCGGCCAGGGCCGCCGCCGAGCCGTACAGCAGTGTGTCGTGCCGGCTGCGGTGGATGGTCTCCAGTTCGCGCAGCAGATCGTGCTCGCCCAGCCTGGCGGGGTCGACTCCCCGGTGTTCCTGCTCGCTCTCGTTCACGGCGCCGGTCCCTTCTCGGTCCTGTCCTGTCCCCCGGTCCGCTCCGGGGCCACGGCCCCGGAGCGGCCGGGTGTGTCCCGTCGCCGCCCGGGTACCCGGGCGGCCCGTACCCCGACCCTCGGGAGGATGTGATGCGTTCCTGTTACGAGCGTCGCGGCCATCGGCCCCCGGCGCAGTCCGGACGCCGCCGCCCCGCCCGGGGAGGCACCCCGTGAGCGCGCGGACCGGCACCCGGGCCGAGGAGCGGGAGGCGCTGCGCCGGCTGCTCTCCGAGCGGGGGCGCACCTACGCGGAGGAGGCCGGGATCACCCTCCGCGACAAGCCGCAGCCCCTGTACCGGCTGCTGGTCCTGGTGGACCTGCTCAGCGCCCCGATCCGCGCCGAGGCGGCCGTCGACTCGGCGCGCGAGCTGAGCCGGGCGGGGATGCGCAGCCCCCGGGCGATGACGGAGTCGGGCTGGCAGGAGCGGGTGGACGCGCTCGGCCGGGGCGGCTACCGGCGCTACGACGAGAGCACCGCCACCCGGCTCGGCGAGGCGGCGGACCTCCTCCTGGGCGCCTACGGCGGCGATCTGCGCCGGCTGCGCGAGCGGGCCGGCGGGGACGCGGACGCGCTGCGGGAGCTGCTCCGGGAGATCCCGGGGCTGGGTCCGACGGGTGTGGAGATCTTTCTGCGCGAGGTCCAGGGGGTGTGGCCGGAGGCCGGCCCGCTGCTGGACGGGAAGGCCCTGGACGGGGCCCGCCGGGCGGGCCTGCCCGGCGACGCCGACCGGTTGCTGACGGCCGCCCCGCGCGGCACCGAGCCGGCCCGGCTGGCGGCCGCGCTGGTCCGCACCGCGCTGGCACCGAAGGAGG
This sequence comes from Streptomyces sp. NPDC005805, assembly GCF_040630445.1. Classification (NCBI taxonomy): domain Bacteria; kingdom Bacillati; phylum Actinomycetota; class Actinomycetes; order Kitasatosporales; family Streptomycetaceae; genus Streptomyces; species Streptomyces sp. NPDC005805. Next base: position 16,460 of record NZ_JBEXXN010000077.1, on the reverse strand, counting down.
GGTGACCGGACCCCCGAGCGCCCGGTCACCCCTCCCAGCGGCCCCGCGACGGGCCCGGGGCCCGGGGAGCCTGCTTGCCCGGGGAGCCTGCTTGGGGCCCCGGGGGACTACTTGCCCAGTTCCCGCTTGAGCTCGGCCTTGTTCATCGAGGACCGGCCGTGGATGCCGCGGCGCCGTGCCTCCGCGTACAGCTGGTCGTAGGTCGGGCCCTCGGCCCCGCTGTGCGAACGCTGCCCGCCGCGCCGGGACGAGGACATGTCCTGGGTGGATGTCCTGCTCGCCGTCCGGGACTCCCCCGCGCGGGCCCGTTCCTTGTTGACGGTGCGCGCCGCGATCTCCTCGGCGCGCTTCTCGCTCTCGCCGCGCTGTTCGGCGCTCTCCTTGATGTGCTCGTACTGACGCTCGCGCTTGGGGCTCGAACCACGGGGCATGCCGTGTCTCCTTCCGCTGCCGGCCGGTACCGGGGCCGGGTGCGGCGGGCCGGTACCGGGGTCGGACCGTTACCTGGCGTGGCGGCCGTGGCGGCGGGTGCGGGCGGCTTCGGCGTCCGCCTTCGCCGCCGCCTCCTCGTCCCGGCCCTGCTGGGCGAGGCGCCGGCCTTCCTGCTTCATCCGCTCGTTCTCCAGCACGATGCCGTCGGACTCCTCCATACGGCCCCGCAGCTGCTTCAGCCTGGCCTTGGCCCTGCCCATCATGGTGCGTTCCTCTCCGCGGCTCGGTGGGCCGCCGGGTCGGGGTCGGGTGCCGTGCGTGCTGTGCCGGTGTCCGCCCGCGGACGGGTCCAACGGGACGGTTGTCCGGCGCGGGTTCCCCGGTCCCCGGCGCCCACACATGGGCGCGCGGTATCCGGCCCCGCACTGGCCCCGTGCCCCCTCCATGAAGTTCGCAAACTGGACTTTTACTCGCGTAAACGCATCAATCTCGGCGCGCGGGGAAGGCCCCCTGGTGGAGGCACACGCTGCGGTGAGCCACGCCCCGACCCGGGGCCGCCGCCTGCCGCGCCCGTCGGAAGAGGCCCCATGGTCACCACCGAGCGCACCCGCCCCGAGCCCACCGGCCCGGTCGCCGCCGCGACCCCGGAGCCGATGGCCGTCCCCTGCCCCGTGGACCTCTCCACCGTCGGCCCCGAGGACGCCCGGGCACTGTCGGCGAGCCTCTTCCGGCGTCTGGCGGCCCTGGAGGAGGGCACCCCGGAGTACGCGTACGTCCGGAACACCCTGGTCGAGCTGAACCTCAACCTGGTCCGCTTCGCCGCGCGGCGCTTCGCCGGGCGCGCCGAGCCGATGGAGGACATCCTCCAGGTCGGCACGGTCGGGCTGATCAAGGCGATCAACCGCTTCGACGTGGACCGGGGCGCGGAGTTCACCTCCTTCGCGCTGCCGACCGTCGTCGGGGAGATCAAGCGGTACTTCCGGGACGCGAGCTGGTCGGTGCGGGTGCCGCGCCGGCTCCAGGAGCTGCGTATCGGCCTCGCCAAGTCGATGGACGCCCTGGAACAGGAGCTGGGCCACCGGCCGAGCAACGCGGAACTGGCCGAACGGCTGCACGTCAGCGAGGCCGAGGTGGTCGAGGGCGAGCGCGCCTCGAACGGCTACGCGGCGCAGTCCCTGGACGCGGGCGGCGACGAGGAGGGCGGCGCCGCGGGTCTCGCACGGCGGCTCGGGGCGGAGGATCCCGCGTTCTCCATGGTCGAGGCGGTGGAGTCGCTGCGACCGCTGATCGCCGCCCTGGACGAGCGGGACCGGCTGGTCCTCTCGCTGCGGTTCTGCGGCGAACTCACCCAGTCGGAGATCGGCGAGCGGCTCGGCGTCTCCCAGATGCACGTCTCCCGGCTGCTGGCCCGCATCCTCGCCGAACTGCGCGAGGGCCTCACGGTGGACGACGCCTGAGCCACCGGGCTTCTGCCCCGGGGCCCACCCGCCCTCACCCCGGGGGCAGGACGACCTCCGCCCAGACCACCTTGCCGTCGCCCCGGCGCTCCGCGCCCCAGCGGCGGGCCAGGCGTTCCATGACGATCAGCCCGTGCCCGCCCGGCACGGAGGGGCTGGCCCGCCGCTGACGCCGGGGCAGTTCGGCGCTGGCGTCGGCGACCTCGATCCTCAGCCGCGCCCCGTCCCGGCGGAGCACCAGCTCCAGGGGGCCGCCGGCGTGCAGACAGGCGTTGGTGACGATCTCGGAGACCAGCAGCAGCACGTCCTCGGAGACCTCCGCGCCCTCGCCGCCCAGCGGCGCGGCCCCGTCGCGGGGCCAGCCCCAGTCGTCCAGCGCCTCGTGGGTGAAGTCGCGGCAGCGGCTCACCACCCCCCGGGTGCCGAAGAGGGCCAGCCGACGGGTCTGGGTGCGGCCGGGTGCGGGAGGCGGGGTGGTCGTCATGCGGCGGCCGCCGTCATGCCGTGGTCTCGTCCGCCAGGGCCTCGTCGAGACCGGCGTGCAGGCGGAAGACGGAGTCTGCTCCCGTGATGCCGAACATCCGGGCGACCGGGGGGCGCAGCCCGGAGACCTCGATCCGGATGCCCGCCTCCCGGGCCTCCAGCCGGGCGTGCAGCAGCACGTTCAGTCCGGTGGAGTCGCAGAAGCCGAGCGAGGCGCAGTCGACGACCACCCGGGCGGGCCGCGCGCCCACCGCGCGGCTCAGCTCCTGCCGCAGCGGGTCGGCCGTGTCGTGGTCGAGTTCCCCGGCGAGGGCGAGCACCTCGACGTCGCCGTGCCGCCGGTTGCGGACCCGCAGGCGGTCGTCGGGTGGCCGGTCCGGTTCCTGAGCGCTCCCGGTCCCTGCCCGGTCCATCGGCTCCCACCTTCCTCCGCGTCGGGGGCGCTCCCGTCGCCGTCCCGGCCGGGGTGCGGCGGGGCGGAACGCGCGGGAGCACGGCACAGCGGGTACCCCGCGGGCCGCGCCGTACACCTGGCGGCCCACCCCGTGCGCCCGTTTCACCCCGGTATCGGCACTTACGAGAGATTCCGCCCGGGGCACGTTTCCCTCCGGAACCTCCCGGGCAGCCGCGTGGTGAGCTTCCACAAAGGACATCCGGCCGGCCGCCGCGCCGGGCACCCCACCCGGCGGCGAACGACAGGCGGCCCGGCCCCGGACACGGCACCGCACCCTGCAGGAAGTCCCTCATCATGCGCCAGCACCCGCACGCCAAGCACTCGCACTCCGACGCCCCCGACACCCAGGCGGCCTTCAGGAGACTGGCGGAACTCCAGGACGGGCCGGAGCGGCAGCGGCTCCGCCAGGAGGTGGTGGCCGCCTGGCTGCCGATGGCGGACCGGATCGCCGGCCGGTTCCGTGACCGGGGCGAGTCCCTGGAGGATCTGCGCCAGGTGGCGGCCCTCGGCCTGGTGAAGGCCGTGGACCGCTACGACCCCGCGCGGGGCGCGTTCGAGAGCTTCGCGGTCCCGACCGTCGTCGGCGAGGTCAAGCGCCACTTCCGCGACCATATGTGGGCGCTGCACGTACCGCGCCGGGTGCAGGATCTGCGCAACCGGGTCCGCATCGCCCGCCGGGACCTGGTGGCCACCACCTCCGGCCGCTCCCCCACGGTGGGCGAGGTGGCCTCGGCCGCCGGGCTGAGCGAGGAGGACACCCTGGTGGGCCTGGACGCGCTCGACAGTTTCACCGCCCTGTCCCTGGACGCGGTGGTGCCGGGCGCCGACGACGGCTACTCGCTCGGCGACACCCTCGGCTCGCCGGACCGGGCCATCGACGTCCTGGTCGACCGCGAGGCGGTCAAGCCGGGCCTGCGCAGGCTGCCCGAACGCGAGCAGACCATCCTGTACATGCGCTTCTTCCGCGATATGACGCAGAGCAGCATCGCGCAGACCCTGGGCATCTCCCAGATGCACGTCTCCCGGCTGATCAGCCGCTGCTGCGACCGGCTCCGCAGCGAGGTCATGCGAGACGCGACGGCCTGAGGCCGCCCCGGGCCCTACGTCCGGCCCGGCCCGCCGCTCTCCGTCCCCGGCGCATCCGACCCGGGCCCCGCGGCTCCCGCCGCGCTCTCGTGGGCCTCGGCGGACAGCGGCTTGGCGATGTCCTCCAAAGAACGCCCCTCCGCCTTGACCGCGAAGAGGACGGCGACGATCCCGGCGAGGACCATCAGCGTGGCGCCGATACAGAAGGCGAGCACGGCGTCCCGGACCACTCCGCTCTCCGTCAGCTCGGCGAAGAGCAGCGGACCGGAGATGCCGCCGGCGGCGGTGCCGATGGCGTAGAAGAAGGCGATGGCCATGGCCCGCGTCTCCATCGGGAAGATCTCGCTGACCGTGAGGTAGGCCGAGCTGGCGCCGGCCGAGGCGAAGAAGAGCACCGCGCACCAGCACGCGGTCATCGTGGTCGCGTCGAGCTTCCCCGCGTCGAAGAGCCAGGCGGTGCCGAAGAGCAGCAGTCCGGACAGGATGTAGGTCCCGGCGATCATCGGGCGGCGGCCCACGGTGTCGAAGAGCCTGCCGAGCAGCAGCGGTCCGAGGAAGTTGCCGGCGGCGATGACGGCGAAGTAGTAGCCGGTGCTGCCGCTCGGCACGTCGAAGAACCTGACCAGGATCGAGCCGAAGCCGAAGGTGATCGCGTTGTAGAGGAACGCCTGGCCGATGAAGAGGGAGAAGCCGAGGGTGGCGCGCTTCGGGTAGCGGCGGAAGACCGTGCGGGCGATCTCCAGGAAGCCGATGCTGCCGCGCCGGCGGATGGTGATGGCCGGACCGGGCTCCGGCAGCGGGGCGCCCTTCTCCCGTTCGATCTTCCGTTCCACCCCGGCGACCAGTTCCTCGGCGTCCCGTTCCCTGCCGTGGATGAACATCCACCGGGGGCTCTCGGGGACGTTCCGGCGCACCAGCAGGATGACCAGGCCGAGGACGACTCCGAGGGCGAAGGTGAGCCGCCAGCCGACGTTCGCGGCGAACAGGTCGGTGTCCAGGGCGACCACCGACAGCAGGGCGCCGCCGACCGCGCCGAGCCAGTAGCTGCCGTTGATGATGAGGTCCACCCGGCCGCGATACTTGCTGGGGATCAGCTCGTCGATGGCGGAGTTGATCGCCGCGTACTCGCCGCCGATGCCGAAGCCGGTGAGGAAGCGGAAGAGGAAGAACCACCACACCGAGAAGGACAGCGCGGTGAGGGCGGTGGCGGCCAGGTAGACGGCGAGGGTGACGATGAAGAGCTTCTTGCGGCCGTAGCGGTCGGTCAGTCGGCCGAAGAAGAGGGCGCCCGAGCAGGCCCCCGCCACATACAGGGCGGCCGCCATGCCCGTCACCTGGGCGTCGGTGATCGGCAGCCCGCTGCCCGGTTCGGAGAGGCGGCTGGCCATGTTGCCGACGATGGTCACTTCGAGGCCGTCGAGGATCCAGACGGTCCCCAGGCCGATCACGATCATCCAGTGCCAGCGGGACCAGGGCAGCCGGTCGAGCCGGGACGGCACCTTGGTGGTGACGGTGCCGGTGGCGGTGGACGCGTCGGACGCGCCGCTCATCGGGGTCCCCTCTCGGTGGATGCGGGTGGGTCCCGGCTACTGGTCGGCACCGGCGCCGCGGGGCCGTTCCCGCAGCGGGGCGAGGCCGGCCCGCTCGCGCAGGGCGGAGAGCCTGGGGCGGCGGGCGCGTTCCTCGCGGGTGTGCCGGTCGAGTTCCTCCATGAGCCGGCGGGAGCGGTGGTCCAGGTCGAGTTCGTCGAGGATGCGGTCGATCTCGGTCAGCAGGGCGCCCTGGAGCTGCCACTGCCGGGGCGACTCGCGCACGCTGTCGAGGAGGAGGTCGGCCGCCCGGTCGCGGCTGGCGCGCGCGGCGGCGAGTTCGCCGGTCAGGCGCTCCTCGGCGGCGTCGGCGCTCTCGCTGTCGTTGTCGGTGACCAGCACGGCGAAGCTGACCAGGGTGTCGGCCACATGCCCCAGGAGTTCCTGGAGGGCGAGGCCGACCTCGTACGGGAAGAGGTCCTCGCCCTTGCGCTGCTTGGCGAGGTCGGTGACGGTCCGGGCGATGACCCGCAGGACCACGGCGCAGATCTCCAGGGTGTCCAGGCCGGTGCGCAGCACGATCCGGTGCAGCAGGCCCTCCTTGACCCGCGGGTTCATCCGCAGGCTGTCCTCGGCCTGGCGCAGGGCCGCGTCGACCTCGGCGACGTCGTTGTCCACCCGGCGGGCCTCGTGCAGCTTCTCGGCGGCCCGCTCCACGGGGGTGGGCCGGGTCAGCTCCTCGCCGATGGCGAGCAGCAGCCGGCGCATCCGGCGGGCCAGGTCCTCGATGGACTCCCCGGCGGAGCCCACCCAGACCGGGGGCACGAACAGCACATTGAACCCGAGCCCCACGGCGGCGCCGATCAGGGTCTCCAGCACCCGGTCCCAGGCGGTGTCCGCGACCTGGGTGACGCCGAGGACGAGCATGGCGCTGATCGCGACCTCCGGGACGAACTCGTCGACCCGGGCGAAGCGTCCGACGACCAGCGCGGACAGGATGATGAGGCCGAGGCTCCACCAGCTCAGCCCGACCAGCACGCTGAAGCCGATGGCGATGACCACCCCGACGACGACCGCGTTGACGCGGCGGATGCCGGTGGTGAGCGTCGAGTACAGGGTGACCTGGACGACCAGGAGGGCGGTCAGCGGCGCGGTGAGGGGCACGGGTTCGCGGCTCAGCTGGAGGGCCACCACATAGGCGATGGTGGCCGCCGCCGTCGACCGGAGGGTCTGCGTGACGACGGGGTCCCTGCGCCGGGCGAGGAGCCGGGCGAGGAGCCCCGGGGGCGCCGTCTTGCCGTCGGACACCTTCCGCCTCCTCATCGGTCCCACCCGCATGTGCCCGCCCGGGGCGCGCTCATGTGCGCCCCGGGCGGGTTCCGGCCGTCAGCAGCCGCCGGAGGCCGCCCGTTCCGCGAGGGGCTGGGCGCCCGCCAGGGGCGCGTTCGTGAGCGGCCGGCCGGCGGACCGCACGGAGCGGCGCACATAGGACTCGGCGGCGAGGACCGCCTCGCGGGCGGTCCGCTCGCACATCAGCACGCACAGCGTGTAGGCGGTGTCCTCGAACCTCCGCCGGGCGCGTTGGTCGTGCGGGGCGTCGACGAGGCGGTTCTCCTGGGCCCGGTAACGGGCGATGAGCCTGGCGACGACGCTCGTGTCGGGCATCAGCATCGTGTGTCTCCCGGTTTCTGCGAACCCCCGGCACACGGCGGAACGATGTCCGTCCGGTGCCTCATTGTGATCCGTGACGGCGTCCGCCGCCACGCAAACGGTCACCGTCCGTCACCTGGTGGCGGACGGCGGTACGGCGCGAACTCCGTTCAGGGGCCCACCAGGTGGGGATCCGGGCCGGGCACCGCGTCGCCGAGGGAGGAGACGGTGAAGATCGCGCCGTCGGGATCGCGCAGGCTCGCCTCCCGGCCGTGCGCGGTGGAGCGCTCGCCGAGCAGGGTGGCGCCGTGCCGGCGGGCCGTGTACGCGGTCTCCTCGACGTCCTTCACCGCGAAGTGGACGTGCCAGCGGGGGTGCAGCAGCGGGTTCGCGGAGGTGCCGTCGGCGCCGGAGGTGAGCTGGGCCAGGACCCGGCCGCCGTGGTGGAGCAGGACGACGCCCTCGGAGTAGCTCACATCGCAGCAGCCGGCCCGGTCGGCGGCCCAGTCGAGGACCTCGCCGTAGAAGATGGCCGACTCGAAGGCGTCCCGGGACAGCAGGCGGATCCAGGCGGGGGCCTTGTCCCGCCAGGCGGGCCAGTCGCTGACCAGTTCGCCCTCCCAGACGCCGAACACGGCCCCGTCCCGGTCGGCGGCGAGCAGGCCGCGCCCGGTGGACAGGGACAGCGGGCCGACGGCCACGGTGCCGCTGCGCTCCCGGATGCGGCCGGCGGTGACGTCCGCGTCGGGGACGGCGAAGTAGGGGGTCCAGGCGACGGCCACGGTCAGCCGGGGGGCGAGGGCGCCGATGCCGGCCACGGGCACACCGTCGGCGAGGGCCACGCTGAACTCCTCGCCGAGGCGTCCCTTGCGGAACTCCCAGCCGAGCACGGCGCCGTAGAAGTCCTGGGCGGCGGCGAGGTCGCGGGCCATCAGGCTCACCCAGCAGGGCGCGCCGTACATGGCCTCGCTGCCGTCGGCCGCCGGGGGCCGGGTCGTCTTGTCGTTCATCACCATGTCCGGCTGTCGGGGTTCCGGGCCGCCGGGCGGTGCGCGGTGCGCGCCGCCCGTCGCCTGCCAGGGCCGCTGTCCCGGACCATCCTCCTCCGGGCGGCGCGAACAGGCTAGCCGGTGGTCACCGTAGGTGACGGAACGAATCGTGCGTGTCGCCGCGCGGACCGCGGCCCGGTGTGTCCGGGGCCGGCGGGGGTAGACGCGCGCTATGACCGCAGCGAAGATCCCCCTCCTGGTGCTGGACGCCGCCGAACCCCGCCAACTCGCCGAGTTCTACGCGGCGTTGCTGGGCGGGGAGATCCGCCCCGGGGCGGACCCGGACATGGTGGAGGTGCACGCCGGCGGCGGGGTGCGCCTGGCCGTGCGCCGGGACCACGGGTACGCCCCGCCGAGCTGGCCGCGCCCCGAGGACTCCCAGCAGTCCCATCTGTACCTCGTCGTCGCCGAGGGGGACCTGGACGAGGCGGAACGGGAGGCGGTGAGCCTCGGGGCGATGCCGGTGGACAGCGGCGGCGACCCGCGCGCGGCGGGCAGCCGGGTCTACGCGGACCCGGCGGGCCACTCCTTCACCCTCCAGGTGCAGGCGCCGGCCCTGCGCTGACGGACCTCCGAGGTGCTGCGCGGGTCCGGCGCGCGCCCGGGGTCCGGCGCCCGCGCCCCGGGGCGGTCAGTTCCGGGCGAGGGCACCCACCACCCGGCGTGCGGTGTCCGCGCTGGACTGCGGGTTCTGCCCGGTGATCAGGTTGCCGTCCTCGACGACGGTGCTGGACCAGGCGGGCCCGGTGACCACCTTCGCGCCCAGCTCGCGCAGCCGTGACTCCAGCAGGTACGGCGAGCGGTCCCCGAGGCCGCCCTGCGCCTCCTCCTCGTCGCTGAAGGCGGTGACCTCCCGGCCGGCGAAGGCGAAGGCCCCGTCGTCCGAGACGGCGCTCAGCAGCGCGGCGGCGCCGTGGCAGAGGGTGGCCACGACCGCGCCCCGGCGGTCGGCGTCGGTGAGCAGGCGGCCGAGGGAGGCGTCCCGGGCCAGGTCGGCGACGGGACCGTGCCCGCCGGGGACGTAGACGGCGGCGTAGTCGTCCGCGTCGGCGGTGGCCAGGTCCAGAGGGGCGGCCAGTTCCCCGCCGATCGACTCCAGGTAGGCGGCGAACCGGCGGGCGTCGGCCTCCTCGACACCGCCGCGGGCGTCGAGGCTGATCGGGTCGGCGGTCGGCTTCACCCCGCCCGGCGTGGCGATCACCACCTGGTGGCCGGCGCCGGTCAGCGCCTCGTGGGAGACGGCGACCTCCTCGGCCCAGTAGCCCGTGGGGTGGGCGGAGCCGTCGGCGAGCTCCAGGGAGTCGGCGCCCGTGACGACCATGAGGATCTTCGGCATGACGGAAACGTCCTAACGGCAGAGAGACAGCGGCTGGCCGGCCCGGCCGCCGCACGGCGTACGGCTCCCGGGCCCGGACCCAGCTTTCACCCGCCTGCCCCCTCCGGCATCATGGAGGTCATCGGTCTTCTTATGGAACGGGTGTTGCGTGCCGGGGCTCGATCTGCTGGCGACCTTCCTGGAGATCTACCGGGCGGGCTCTCTCACCGCCGCGGCGGAGCGGCTCGGGCTGAGCCAGCCGGCGGTCAGCGGGCAGCTCGCCCGGCTGGAGGAGGAGCTCGGGGAGACCCTGTTCCTGCGCTCCCGGCGGGGTGCCGTGCCCACCGCCCGCGCCGCCGACCTCGCCGCCCGGATCGGGACCCGTCTGGACGAGCTGCGGGCGGCCCTGGACCCCTCCAGCGGTGATGTCGCGCATGTGGGGACGGTGCGGCTGGGCGGGCCGGCCGAGCTGATGACGGTGCGGGTGCTGCCCGCCCTCGCGCCGCTCACCGCCCGCGGCCTGCGGCTGCGTCTGGCCCTCGGGCTCGCCGACGATCTGCTGGCCCGGCTCTCGGCGGGCGAGGTGGACCTGGTGGTCTCGGCGGTGCGCCCGACGCGGCAGGACATCGCGGCGACGCCGCTGACGGACGAGGAGTTCGTCCTGGTGGGGCCGCCCGCGCTGGCCAGGACCGTGGACGGGGAGCGGCTGGCCGCCGATCCGGTGGACGCCCTGGCGCATCTGCCGCTGGTCGCCTACGCGGACGACCTGCCGATCGTGCGCCGCTACTGGCTGAGCGAGTTCGGCGCCCGCCCGCCGAACGGCGTCGCCGTCACCGTCCCCGACCTGCGGGGCGTCCTCGCCGCGGTGGTCGCGGGCGCGGGGGTGAGCGCCCTGCCCCGCTATCTGGCCGAGCCGGCCCTCGGCGCGGGCTCGGTGGAACTCCTCCATGAGCCGGCCGCCCCGCCCCTGAACACGCTGTACCTCGCGGTGCGCACGGGCGCCCTGGTGCACCCGCCCCTGGCCCTGGTCCACGACCACCTGCGGGTGCGGGCCCGGTCGTGGGGAGCGCTGTAGAACCCGTCTCGGGCCGTTCGCGGTGGGCGGCATCAGGGGGTTCTGGGGGTTGTCCCCCACCGGCTTTGGGTGCCTTCCCCGATACCGCGCGGACGCGCGGGACGGGAGGCTGGACGCACCAGCGAGGGCACGCTGCCGTGCGGGAGGAGGCGCCCATGCGAGCCGACAGGGTCCCGTCGCTGCGCAACGTGGCACCCGTACCGTTGCGGCGCCCGCCGGGTACCTCCGGTGGGAGCACGCGCCGCACACGGGGGCCCGGCACCGACCGGAACGGCAGGGTCCGGGAGAAGGGTGCCGGGCCGCTGAGGCATCTCGTCGCGTGGGCGGTCGTCGTCGCCGCCGTCGCGGCGGTCGTCGGCGGCATGCTGCTGCCCCACGGGCTGCTGCTGGCGCTCGGGCTGATCCTGGCGGGCAGCCTGAGCCTGGTGGTCGCACCGTCCGAAGGCCGCCGGGGCCGCCCCCGTGCCTCATGAGCTCGTGACCTCATGAGCGGCGCGTGGGCGGCCCCGGCGGGCGGTACGGGCGTCGGGCGTCAGTCGCGCGCCTCGACCTTGGCGGCGGCGGCGCGGTCCTGCTCCCCCGCGGGCGCGGGCACCGCGGCGGAGGCGGCGCGGCGGGCCGTGAACCACAGGCCGACCGGCTCGGTGAAGCGGGCCGTCAGCGGGCCGATGACGACCAGGATCAGGACGTACGCGGTCGCCAGCGGGCCCATCATCGGCTCGATGCCCGCGGAGACCGCGAGGCCCGCGATGACGATGGAGAACTCGCCACGGGCGACGAGGGTGCCGCCGGCGCGCCAGCGGCCCTTCGGTCCGACACCGGCCCGTTTGGCCGCCCAGTACCCGGTGGCGATCTTCGTCAGGGCGGTGACCACGGCCAGCGCGAGGGCGGGCAGCAGCACCGGCGGAATGCTCGACGGGTCCGTGTGCAGGCCGAAGAAGACGAAGAACACGGCGGCGAACAGGTCCCGCAGCGGGCTGAGCAGGGTGTGGGCGCCCTCGGCGACCTCCCCGGAGAGGGCGATGCCGACGAGGAAGGCGCCGACGGCCGCCGAGACCTGGAGCTGCTGGGCGATGCCCGCGACCAGCAGGGTCAGACCGAGGACGACCAGGAGCAGCTTCTCGGCGTCGTCGCTGCTGACGAAGCGTGAGATGAGGCGCCCGTAGCGGACGGCGACGAAAAGAACGGCGCCCGCGACGGCGAGGGCGATGGCCAGGGTGACGCTGCCCGCGGCCAGGCCCGCGCCCGCCAGCAGGGCGGTGATGATGGGCAGATAGACGGCCATCGCCAGGTCCTCAAGGACGAGGATGCTGAGGATGACCGGGGTCTCCCGGTTGCCGAGGCGGCCGAGGTCGCCGAGCACCTTGGCGATCACGCCCGAGGAGGAGATCCAGGTCACACCGGCGAGGACCACGGCGGCGACCGGGCCCCAGCCCATCAGCAGGGCCGCTATCGCGCCGGGCAGGGCGTTGAGGCTGAAGTCGACGAGCCCGGCCGGGTACTGGGTCTTGAGGTTGGAGACCAGGTCGCTGGCGGTGTACTCCAGGCCGAGCATCAGCAGCAGGAGGATGACGCCGATCTCGGCGCCGATGGCCACGAACTCCTCGCTCGCGCCGAGCGGGAGGAGACCGCCCTCACCGAAGGCGAGACCCGCGAGCAGATAGAGGGGGATCGGCGAGAACCGGAGGCGTCCGGCGAACCGCCCCAGGAGCCCGAGCCCCAGGATGATCGCACCGAACTCGATCAGGAACAGAGCAGAATGCACGGATCACTCCTGTCCGAGGATCTCGGCGGCCGCGTCCACGCCCTCGCGGGTGCCGACGACGATGAACGTGTCACCACCGGCCATGCGGTAGTCGGGGCCGGGTGAGGGGACGGCTTCGGCGCGGCGGAGCACGGCGACGACGGAGGCGCCGGTCTCGGTGCGCAGGCGCATGTCGCCCATCACCCGCCCGTTCCACACGGAGTGGGCGGACAGCTCGATCCGTTCGGCGACCAGACCGAGGTCGTTGGTGTGCAGGACACTGGAACTGTGGTGATCGGGCATCAGGGCGTCGATCAGCGAGGCGGCTTCGGCGCCCGTCAGATGCAGGGACTGGGCGCAGGCGTCGGGGTCGTCGGGCCGGTAGACGTTCACCGACCGGGTTCCGTCGCGGTGGGCGATCACCGAGAGATGGCGATGCTCACGTGTGGTGAGGTCGTACTGCACACCGATACCCGGCAGGGGCGTGGTGCTCATCCGTGGAGCGGGCACGGCCCGTCCTCCTTGTTCGTTCACGTCGTGCGTCGTCGACTGTGGTGCGTGTACTGGCGGGTGGCGCGGGCGTCCGGCACGTCGGGGCCGCGCGTCGCGACATGATTTCATCCCCCTCCAGTGGCGCGATATGGGTGTCAGCACGGATGGACATGCGGCGCGGGCGACCGACAGGGTGGGCGAGGCCACGCGTGCGCCGCAGGTCACAGCGGTGGCGTGGTGTCCGGGGCCGTGCAGCGGCGAGGATGGGGCGGGTGGGGGTGCGTACCGTTTCGGACCGCGCCGCCGTATCCGTATCCGCATCGCGCCCGGCGCCACGAAAGGGACCACCGCATGACCACCACGACGCCCGGACGGGCCGTCGCCCGCATCCTGCTCGCCGACGACCACGCCCTCGTGCGGCGCGGGGTCCGGCTCATCCTGGACAACGAGCCGGATCTCACGGTGGTCGGGGAGGCGGGGGACGGCGCGGAGGCGGTGGCGCTCGCCCGCACCACGGACGTGGACCTCGCCGTCCTCGACATCGCGATGCCCCGCCTGACGGGTCTCCAGGCGGCCCGCGAGCTCTCCCGGCTCAAGCCGGACCTGCGCATCCTGATCCTGACGATGTACGACAACGAGCAGTACTTCTTCGAGGCACTGAAGGCCGGGGCCAGCGGTTACGTCCTGAAGTCGGTGGCGGACCGGGACCTGGTGGAGGCGTGCCGGGCGGCGATGCGGGACGAGCCGTTCATCTACCCGGGGGCGATCACGACCCTGATCCGGCGCTATCTGGACCGGGCGCGGGAGGGTGACCCGCTGCCCGCGCGGGCGATCACGGACCGCGAGGAGGAGATCCTGAAGCTGGTCGCGGAGGGGCACACCTCGAAGGAGATCGGCGATCTGCTGGTGATCAGCACCAAGACGGTGGAGCGGCACCGGGCCAACCTCCTCCAGAAGCTGGGGCTGAAGGACCGGCTGGAGCTGACGCGTTATGCGATCAGGGTGGGGCTGATCGAGCCCTGAGAGGGTTTCCCGGGGTGCCGCCGGGCGGGTGGCAGGACTCCGCGATTTTGGTCTGGACCTGCTTCTTGCCGGGGCGTCGGCGGGCCGCCAAGCTGCGTTCATGGAACTGGAGTTGCGGCACCTCAGGACGATCAGGGCCATCGCCGAGGCGGGCAGTCTCACCAAGGCGGCCACCGCGCTGGGCCTGGCGCAGCCGGCCCTCAGCGCCCAGCTGCGCCGGATCGAGCGCTCCCTCGGCGGGGCGCTGTTCGAGCGGGGGCGCTGCGGGGTGCGCACCACGGCCCTGGGCGAACTGGTGCTGGACCGGGCCCGGGTGGTGCTGCCCGCGGTCCATGAACTCCAGGAGGAGGCGGTGCGGTTCGCCCGCGCGGGCGGCGGCGGGCAGCGCAGCTTCCGGCTCGGCGGTACGCACGGGCCGCTCCTCGGCGGTCTGGTGGACCGGCTGGCCGGGGCCGAGCCGGAGGCGGGAATGGCCACCCACACCTCCTGGTCCGAGCGGGAGATCGCCGCGCAGGCCGTCGACGGGCGGCTCGACTACGCGCTGATCGGCACCTGCGGGGAGAGCGCGCCGCCCGAGGCGGGCCGGCTCGCCTGGACGGAGGTGGCCCGCGACCCGGTGTTCGTGATGCTGCCGACGGACCATCCGCTCGCCGCCCGCGAGGAGATCGCCCTCGCCGAGCTGTCCGGCGAGGCGTGGGCGGACGTCCCGGGCGACGGCTGCTTCGGGGACTGCTTCGCCGCCGCGTGCGTCCGGGCGGGGTTCACCCCGGCCCGGGTCTACGAGACGGACACCGCGTCCTGCGTCCATCTGGTGCAGGTGGGACGGGCGGTGGGCCTGTGCCGGGCCACCTTCCCGGCGACGCCGGGGGTGGTGACCCGGGCGCTGGCCGGCACGCCCCTGGTCTGGCGCCACCTCCTCGGCTGGCACCCGGGCTCCCCGGCGGCGGCCGGGGCGCCGGAGGTCATCGCCCATGTCCGCGCGGCCCACCGCGAGGCGGCCGGCCGCAGCCCCAGCTACACCCGCTGGCTCGCCGCGGGCCGCTCCCCCGCGCTCCACGCCCCGGACCCGGCGTACGGGCCACCCCTCTGAGCGGTGTCCGGCGTACGGCCCGCCCCGTAACGCGGCACCAGGGGGCGGCCCCCATAACGCGGCGCAGGGGGCCGGTTGGGATCTGCTGTCCGCCCGTGCGGGCTCCCTACGGTTTCGGGACCACCTCCCACACCGAGACCGAGGGGACTCCCCATGTTCCACAGACCTGTCAGGGCGGCGTGTGCCGCGGCCGTGGCCGCGGGGGCGCTGGTGCTGGCCTCGCTCCAGGGGTACGCGGCGGCCCAGCCGCCCGCCGCGGCCCCCGCCGGAGCGCCGTCCGCAGCCGAGACGCTCGCCGTGTCCGCCGCGCAGCCCGGGCTGAAGCGGGCCATGCAGCGCGATCTGGGGCTGACCGCGGCCCAGGCCGAGCGGCGGCTGGTCAACGAGGCGGAGGCGGGCGCGGCCGCGGCCCGCCTCCAGCAGCGCCTGGGCGCGTCGTTCGCGGGCGCCTGGGTGTCGGGGGCGGAGTCGGGGACCCTGACCGTGGCCACCACCCGGGCGGCCGACCACGCGGCGGTCCGCGCCGAGGGCGCGGAGCCGGTGGCGGCCGGGGCCTCGCTCGCCGAACTCGACCGCGCCAAGGCCGCCCTGGACCGCGCGGCGGCCCGCGCCGGCTCCCCCGCCGTCCCCGTCTGGTACGTGGACGTGCGCGCGAACACGGTCGTGGTCGGGGCCCGGGACACCGCCGCGGCCGAGGCCCTGATCGCGGCGAGCGGCGCCGACCGGGACCGGATACGGGTCGCCGCCACCACGGAGAGCCCCCGTCCGCTGTACGACATCCGGGGCGGCGACGCGTACTACATGGGCGGCGGCGGGCGCTGTTCCGTCGGCTTCGCGGTCACCCGCGGCACCCAGCACGGTTTCGCCACGGCCGGTCACTGCGGCCGCGCGGGCACCGCCACCTCCGGCTTCAACCAGGTGGCGCAGGGCACCTTCCAGGCGTCCACCTTCCCCGGCCGGGACACCGCCTGGGTGCTGACGAACAGCCAGTGGACGGCCACCCCGTACGTGAAGGGCGCGGGCGGCCAGAACGTGCAGGTGGCCGGGTCGGTGCAGCAGCCGGTCGGCGCCTCGGTCTGCCGGTCCGGGTCGACCACGGGCTGGCACTGCGGCACGATCCAGCAGCACAACACCAGCGTCACCTACCCGGAGGGCACCATCACCGGGGTGACGCGGACCTCGGTGTGCGCGGAGCCGGGCGACTCGGGCGGCTCCTACATCTCGGGCAGCCAGGCGCAGGGCGTCACCTCGGGCGGTTCGGGCAACTGCCGCACCGGCGGCACCACGTACCACCAGCCGATCAATCCGCTGCTCCAGGCGTACGGGCTGACCCTGCGCACCACCACGGACCCGGGTCCCGGTCCGGGCGAGCCGCCGGAGGAGCCGGGCGGCACCTGGGCGGCCGGGACGGTCTACGCGACGGGCGCCCAGGTCACCTACGGCGGTGCGACCTACCGCTGCCTCCAGGGCCACCAGGCCCAGACGGGCTGGGAGCCGCCGAACGTCCCGGCGCTGTGGCAGCGTCTGTGACGGACGGGACCACATGACCGGTGCGCGCGCCGCGGGCGAGGGGCCGCGGCG
>NZ_JBEXXN010000076.1:0-27525 GCF_040630445.1 Streptomyces sp. NPDC005805 | reverse complement strand
CGGGCGCTTCGCGGTGGGCCGCGCGAGGGTTTCCCACGGGTCGCGGGGCCCTCGGCGTGTCCGAGGCTGTCGCCGGTCACATGCCGCCGACCTGTGCGTACGCGCGCTCGGGCGTCGGATACCGGCCGTGCGGAGGGGGAGAGTTTCGGCCGTCTCGGCCGGGCGGCCCGCACCCCGGCCGGACCGCCCGCCCCGCGTGGGCGGTACGCGCCACCGCCGCCCCGACCGGTGCATGTGCCGTACATGAAGCGGGTGTTGCCGCGGCTTGTCCGCCTTGCGCCCTGGTGGCCGGTTTCTTGTTAAGAAACCTTGTTGAACAAGTCACGGGTCCATGAAGGTCTTGATCTGAGCGTGTCAATCGGTCAGGGTTTCGAGTCAGCCCCCGGAGATCTTCCGTCCGAGGGCCAATCCCCCCACAAATGATGACGAGGAGACCCCCTCTTCATGGCAACTCACAAGCGCTCCAACCGCCGGATCAAGCTCACCGCGGCCGTCACGGCCGTCGCCGCCGCGGCCGGCGTCACGCTGCTCAACACGTCCTTCGCGGGCGCCGCGCCGGCCGAGGGCAAGATCTACGGCGCCAACGCCGAAGGCGCCGTCACGGGCAGCTACATCGTCCTGCTGGACGAGAAGGCGGACAAGAAGAAGCTCGCCAAGGAGTACGGCGGAACGTTCAAGCGCAACTACTCCTCCGCGGTCAACGGCTTCTCCGCCAGCGGCCTCTCGGAGACCGAGGCCAAGCGCCTGGCCGCCGACCCGGCCGTCGGCAAGGTCGTCCAGAACAAGAAGTTCACCATCAACGCCACCCAGGAGAACCCTCCCTCGTGGGGCCTGGACCGCGTCGACCAGGAGGACACCGCCGGGGACAGCAAGTACACCTACCCGGACACCGCCGGCGAGGGCGTCACCGCCTATGTCATCGACACCGGAGTCCGTGTCTCCCACGCGGACTTCGAGGGCCGCGCCACGCACGGCTTCGACGCGATCGACAACGACGACACCGCCGACGACGGCAACGGCCACGGCACCCATGTCGCGGGCACCATCGCGGGCGCCGCCCACGGTGTCGCCAAGAAGACGAAGATCGTCGCGGTGCGGGTGCTCGACGACAACGGCTCCGGCACCACCGAGCAGGTCGTCGCGGGCATCGACTGGGTCACCCAGAACGCCAACGGCCCCTCCGTCGCCAACATGAGCCTCGGCGGCGGCGCCGACGAGGCCCTCGACGAGGCCGTCCGCAAGGCGGTCGCCTCGGGCATCACCTTCGGCGTGGCGGCGGGCAACGAGTCCAGCGACGCGGGTCAGAGCTCCCCGGCCCGGGTCCAGGAGGCCATCACGGTCGCCTCCTCGACGGAGGCCGACGAGCAGTCCGACTTCTCCAACTACGGCGAGGTCGTGGACATCTACGCGCCCGGTTCCGACATCACCTCGGCCTGGAACGACAGCGACGAGGGCACCAAGACCATCTCCGGCACCTCGATGGCGACCCCCCACGTCGTCGGCGCCGCCGCGGTCTACCTCGCCGGACACCAGGACGCCGCCCCGGCCGACGTCGCCACGGCGCTGACCGAGGGCGCCACCGCCGACAAGATCACCAACCCCTCGGCGGGCACGCCCAACAAGCTGCTGAAGATCGTCGAGTAGTCCGGTAGTCCGGTAGTCGGGTACAGCCCGGCACCTTGACCGGCGGCCGCCGTGCCCTCCCCCACGGGGCACGGCGGCCGCCTTATCGTGTGGGCCATGACAGCCAGGTATGCGGCGCTGCTGCGCGGAATCAACGTCGGCGGCGCCCGCAAGGTCCCCATGGCGAGGCTGCGCGCGCTCCTGGAGGACCTCGGGTTCACCGGCGTCGCGACGTATCTCCAGAGCGGGAACGCGGTCTTCACCGACCCGGGCGCGGGCACGGCGCGGGACGCGGCCGATGCCGGGGCCGACGGCGGCACAGCTTCCGGCCCGGCTGCCGAGGCGGCCCTCGCCGCCCGGATCGAGGCCGGCATCGAGAAGGAGTTCGGCTTCCGGGTCGACACCCTGGTGCGCGACCACGCCTATCTGCGCGGACTCGTCGACGACTGCCCCTTCCCGGCCGCCGACCTGGCGGGCAGGCAGCTCCATGTCGTGTACCTCTCCCAGGACGTGGACGCGGCGGCCCTGACCGCCGCCCTTCCCGTCGACGCCCATCTGCCGGAGGAGTACCGCGTCGGTGACCGGGCCCTCTACCTCTACACGCCGGACGGCATCGGGCGCTCCAAGCTGGCCGCCGCGCTGTCCGCCCCCCGGCCGCTGAAGGGCATGGTGGCCACCGCCCGGAACTGGAACACCGTCACCAAGCTCGTGGAGATGACCCGTGACTGACTCCGCGACCGAGGCCGTGAACGCCGCGATGGAGGCCGAGTTCCGGCTCCTGGACCCGGCGGTCCGCGCGTCGCCGGAACTCCTCGCCGAACTGCTGCACCCGGACTACCGGGAGTTCGGCACCTCGGGCCGCCTCTGGAACCGGGAGACGATCATGACTGCCCTGCGCTCGCGCGACGCCCCGTCCCCGCGTCCCATCACCACCACACGGATGAAGGGGGTGCAGCTCGCCGCCGGGGTGGTGCATCTGACCTTCGACACCGAGTCCGGCGCCCACCGGGCCCACCGCAGTTCCATCTGGCGTCTGACGGAGACGGGCTGGCTGCTCTACTTCCACCAGGGCACCCGCTTCGGCCACGGGGCGGTGGCCCAGCCGCCCCAGGTGGCCCACGATCATGGGGCCCAAGTGGACCGTGGGCGGGGGCCATTGGCCGGTTAGGTTCGTCCCATGGACATCGCCACCGAGCCCAACGCCCCCACGGCCACCGCGCCCGCCACCGTGGACTTCTGGTTCGACCCCGCCTGCCCGTTCGCCTGGATCACCTCCCGCTGGATCCTGGAGGTGGAGCGGCGGCGCCCCGTGGACGTGCGCTTCCACGTCATGAGCCTGTATCTGCACAACCTCGGCAACGAGCTGCCCGACTGGTACCGCGATCTGGTGGACCGCTCCCTCGGTGTGGTGCGCGTGGTGGCCGCGGCCGCGCAGCACCACGGCGACGGGGTCCTGCGCGACCTCTACACCGCGCTGGGCACCCGGATCCACCGTGAGAAGAACGAGGACTTCGCCGTGGTCGTCGCCGAGGCCCTGGCCGAGACCGGACTCCCCGCCTCCCTCGCCGACGCGGCCGGCGACCCCGCGTACGACGAGGCCGTCCGGGCGAGCCACGACCGGGGGAAGGATCCGGCGGCGGACGGGTATGTCGGGACGCCGACCCTGCATGTGGACGGGGCGGTGTGGTTCGGGCCCGTCCTCGGCGCGATCCCCCGCGGGGAGGAGGCGGCCCGGCTCTTCGACAGCTTCCGGGTGCTCGCCGGGCACCCGCAGTTGTTCGAGGTCAAGCGGACCCGGACCGGGAGTCTGTCCTTCGACTGACGGGCCGGGGACGACCTGTGGGTTCCCTCACAGCACCTCTCCGCGCAAGGGAGATTCGTAACTATATGTCCGAATTGTGCTGCGCTGTGTCGACCGTCCGTTTCAGGCGGTGACGAGCTCTTCGAGCTGACGCTTCCTCGGTTAGGCAAGCCTTGGTAGACACGACGGGTCCGGTCCCACCAGCCGAGGGAACAGCATGCGTCACGACCAGGAAGCGGACCTCCACGCCTTCGAGATCGACCTCACTCACGAGGAGGCCGTCCGCCGCGCCGCCGTGCTCGCCGCGATCGGGGACGACTGGGACCCGGTGGCCGTGCTGGCCGGCGAGGAGGAGGCGTACCGGCTGCTGTACTCCGGGCTCGACGCCGAGCAGCAGCGCACCTACGACCGGCTCGTGGCGGCCGGGGTGCTCCCGGCGCGGGACGGGGACGGCCGTGCTGCCGCTTGACCCCACCGCGGACATCGGCCGCCGCGCCTGGGTGCCCTGCCCGGGCTGCGCGGACCACCGCGACTGCGTGGTCTGCGAGGAGGGCCGGACCTGCCGCGCCCACTGGCGCTATCTGCTGTCCAACGAGGGCAGCCGGCTGCACCTCCAGTGCCCCGGCTGCACCCATCTCTGGGCCCATGAGACCGGCTTCGGCGCCGGCGGCGTCCGCCGCGCCTGACCCCGGGCCCGCGTCGCGCCTGACCGTCTGACCCGACCGGACCCGCGTGGCCCGGGCCGGGTGGACCGGCCGGGCCGGCTCAGGCCGTGGCCCGCAGCTCCCGCACCGCGCCCGCCTCGTCGTACCGGTCCAGCAGCAGCCGTGCCAGTTCCGGGGCCGGGCCCAGCACATCCGCCAGGACATCGGCCCCGGCGGCCGCCGCGCCCTCGGCGATCCGGTCCGGCAGCCGCCCCGGCGCGATGACGTACGGGGCGACCGCCACCCGCGCGCAGCCCTCGGCGCGCAGGAGCCGCACCGCGTCCTCGGTGCGGGGAAGGGATGCGGAGGCGAACGCAGGTCGCACGGCGCACCAACCGGTGTGCCGCAGCTCCCGCGCTGTTTCGGCGATCACTGCGATCGCCTCCGGGTCGGAGGAGCCCGCCGACGCCAGCACCAGGCCGGTCGAGCTCTTGTCGGCCGGGCCCAGCCCGGCCTCGTACAGCCGCCGTTCCACCGCGGACAGCAGCAGCGGTGACGGGCCGAGGACCTCGGCCTGCCGCACCCGCAGCGCCGCGGGCGCGCCCCGCAGCACCGCCGGGATGTCCGACTTGGCGTGGAACGCCCGCGTCAGCAGCAGCGGCAGCGCCACCACGTCCCGCTCGCCGTCGGCCGCCAGCCGGTCCAGGACCTGCGGTACGGACGGCGCGTTGAAGTCCAGGAACGCGACCTCGGTGCGCAGTCCGGGCCGCAGCGACCGGGCGCGCCCCACCAGGGCGTGCACGGTCGCCGCGTGCCGCGGATCGCGGCTGCCGTGGGCGACGACGAGCAGGACGGGACGGCGCATCGGGGATCAGCCCTTGACGAGGAGACCGCGGCTGCGCAGGACCCACCGCTCCAGCGGGCTGAAGATCAGCAGGTCGATCGCGATGCCGACGGTCAGGATGAGCAGGATGGCGAGGAAGATGCCGGGCATGTCGAAGTTGTTCCGGCCGTTCTCCAGCAACTGGCCCAGGCCCAGGCCGAGATCGGGGGAGGAGGCGATGATCTCGGCGGCCATCAGGGAGCGCCAGGAGAAGGCCCAGCCCTGCTTGAGGCCGGAGAGGTAGCCGGGGAGGGCGGCCGGCATGACGATGTGCCAGGCGCCCCGGAGCCCGGTGGCCCCCATGGTGCGGCCCGCGCGCAGGAACAGCGGCGGGACCTGGTCGATGCCGGACACCAGGCCGTTGGCGATCGAGGGGACCGCGCCGAGCAGGATGACGGTGAACATCATCGTGTCGTTGAGGCCGAACCAGAGGACGGCCGGCGGCACCCACGCCACGGACGGCAGGGACTGGAGCCCGGAGAGGATCGGTCCGATCGCGGCGCGTACGAACTTCACCCGGGCGACCAGCAGTCCGAGGGGGGTGCCGATGGCGAGGGCGAGGAGGAAGCCGAGCAGGCCGCGGGACACACTCGTCCAGACGACCTCCAGCAGGGTGCCCTGTGCCCACATGGTGGCCAGGCTGTCCCAGACGGCGGACGGCGGCGGGAGCTTGTAGCTGTCGGTGACCTCGGCGGTGACCAGCAGCTGCCAGACCACCAGCACCAGCACCACGGCGGTCACCGGGGGCAGGACCTTCTGCACCAGGATCTGCCGCAGCGGTGTGCGGGTGCTCTGCACGGTGTCCAGGGCGTCGAGCCCGGCCTCCAGGCCGGCGAGGTCGTCGGCCCGTGCGGCGCCCTTCGCCGGGGTGTCCCCGGCCTTGGTCACGGCCTGCTCGGTCGTGTCAGTGCTGGCCATGGCGGCGGATCTCCCCACGCAGTTCCTCGGTGATCTCGACGGACAGTTCCGCGACGGCGGTGTCCTCGATACGGCGCGGCTGGTCGATGCCGACGGTCCATTCGCGGGCGATGCGGCCCGGGCGGGAGGAGAGCAGGACCACGCGCTGGGCGAGGCGGACGGCCTCGCGCACGTTGTGGGTGACGAACAGGACGGAGAGGGAGGTCTCGTTCCAGATCCGGGTCAGCTCGTCGTGGAGGACGTCCCGGGTGATGGCGTCGAGGGCGGCGAAGGGCTCGTCCATCAGCAGCAGGTCGCTGTCCTGGGCGAGGGCGCGGGCCAGGGCCACGCGCTGGCGCATGCCGCCGGACAGTTCATGGACCCGCTTGCGGTGGGCGCCGCCGAGGCGGACCAGTTCGAGGAGGCGTTCGGCCTCCTGACGGCGTTCGGCCTTGGGCACACCGCGGAGTTTGAGGGCGAGTTCGATGTTGCGTCCCGCCGTGAGCCAGGGCAGCAGGGCGTGTTCCTGGAACATCAGGGCGGGCCGGCCGCCGGGGGTCTCGATGGTGCCCGAGGTCGGGCGGTCGAGTCCGGCGACCAGGTTGAGCAGGGTGGACTTGCCGCAGCCGGAGGCCCCCAGGAGGGTGACGAACTCGCCCCGGCCGACATCGAGAGTGATGTCGTCGAGGACGAGCTGCCGCCCGGCGGGTCCGGTGAAGGACTTCGAGACGTGCTCGAGGCGGGCGGCGGGGGCCGCCGTGCTGCCGGCGAGCCGGTCGGTCCCGGCGGCGGCCTCGGTGGTGGTCGTGATGGCCATGATCGTCACCTCCTGGGGGTCGCTGGTGGTGGTTACTTCACGCCGAGGCCGGCGTCGGAGACCTCGGGCCTGCCCTCGGCCTTGAGGATCTTGTTGAGGATGCTCAGGTCGTAGATGCCGTCGAGGTTCGCCTTCGGGAGCAGCTTCGACTTGACCGCCCACTCGGACTGGGTCTTCAGGGTCTCGGCCAGCGGGTCGTCGGTGATCTGGATCGACGGCCACGCCGGGTCGAGGACCTCCGCGGGCAGCGGCTTGCCGGACAGCTTCTCCAGCGCCTTGTTCGCGGACGCCTTGGCCTCGTCCGGGTTGGCGTTGATCCACGCGTTGGTCTTCACCGTGCCGCGCAGTACCGCCTCGACCGCGTCCGGGTGCTCCTTGAGGAACTTCTGGGACACGATGATGTTGGTGATGACGAACTTCTTGTCGGGCCAGATCGTCGTCTCGTCGAGGAGGACCTTGCCGCCCAGGGTGACCAGCTTGGACGCGGTGGGCTCGGGGACCCAGGCGCCGTCGATGGAGCCGGACGTGAAGGCGTCGGGGGTGACCTTGTTGTCGGAGCGGACCACGGACACATCGCCCTTGCCGGACTCGGTGTCGACCTTCCAGCCCTTCTCGTTGATCCAGTTGATCAGCGCGACGTCCTGGGTGTTGCCCTTCTGGGGCGTGGCGATCTTCTTGCCCTTGAGGTCGTCCAGCGTCTTGATCTTCTTCGGGTCGACGACGAGCTTGACACCGCCGGAGGCCGAACCGCCGATGATGCGCAGGTTCTGGCCGTTCGACTTGGTGAAGCCGTTGATGGACGGCGAGGGGCCGATGAAGCCGATGTCGATGCTGCCCGCGTTGAGGGCCTCGATCTCGGAGGGGCCGGCGTTGAAGGTGCTGGTCTTCAGCGCGGTGCCGCCCAGCTCCTTCTGGATGTGGCCGTCCTGGACGCCGATCAGGGCGGTGGCGTGGGTGAGGTTCGGGAAGTAGCCGAGCTTCACCTCGTCCACGGAGAGCTTCTTGCCGTTGGCGGCGGGAGCGACCTTGTCGTCCTTCTCGGCCTCGGCACCGTAACCGCAGGCGGTGAGCACCACGGCGAAGAGGGGCAGAACGGCCGCCGCGGAGAGGCGGCGACGCAGCGTGGTGCGAGTGGCTGGCACGGGAGGTGTTCCTCTCGTCGGCCCGGTCCCTACGTCGTGTCGGACGCGGCCGGGTCGGGTTCGTCAGGGATGGGTCTTCGGTGGTGCGAGGCGTGGGGGGAGCGGTCGCGGAGGCACGGAGCCGCCGCCGGAGCGGTCAGCGCGCACATCGCGCCACCCCTCCCGTGCCCGCGCCGAGGGCGCCGCTGCCGACGCGGCCGCCCTCCTTGGCGAACGTGGCCCAGATGTCGGTCATCAGAAGTCCCAGCCTTCGTCGTCGGGTTGGGGGTTCGGGGCGGTCGGGGCGGCGAACGCGTCGCCGGCCATCCCGGCCGCGAGGGTGGTGCCGTCCGCGGGGTCGATCAGCAGGAAGGAGCCGGTGCGGCGGGAGTGCGCGTAGGAGTCCATGGCCAGCGGCTCGGCGGTGCGCACCCGCACCCGGCCGATGTCGTTGGCGACCAGTTCCCCGGGCTCGGGGTGCTGGGAGAGGTCGTCCAGGGTCAGGCGGGAGGGGATCTCCTTGACGATCGCCTTCACCGTGCGGGTGGTGTGCTTCAGCAGCACCCGCTGCCCCACCGTCAGCGGCTGGTCCGCGACATGGCAGACCGTCGCCTCCACGTCCTGGCTGGTGGCCGGGGCGTCGCCGCTGGGCACGATGATGTCGCCGCGGGAGATGTCGATGTCGTCCGCGAGGAGCAGGGTCGCCGACTGCGGCGTCCACGCCGCCTCCACCGGCACACCCAGCAGATCGATCCCCGCGATCACCGACTGCCGCCCGGAGGGCAGCACGGTCACCCGCTCACCCACCCGGAAGGTCCCCGCCGCGATCTGCCCCGCGTAGCCCCGGTAGTCCGGGTGCTCCGCCGTCTGCGGCCGGATCACGTACTGCACCGGGAAACGGGCGTGGCAGCTCGCCAGGTCGTGGCTGACCGGGACGGTCTCCAGGTGCTCCAGCACCGTCGGCCCGCCGTACCAGTCCATCCGCGCCGAGGGCTCCACCACATTGTCCCCGGCCAGGGCCGAGATCGGGATGGCGGTCACCTCGGGGACGCCCAGCTCGGTCGCGTACGCCGTGAACTCCTCGGCGATGGCCGCGAACACGTTCTCCGCGTACTCCACCAGGTCCATCTTGTTCACCGCGAGGACCACGTGCGGCACCCGCAGCAGGGCCGCGATCGCCGCGTGCCGGCGGGTCTGCTCGACCACCCCGTTGCGGGCGTCGACCAGGACGACCGTCAGCTCGGCGGTCGACGCGCCCGTCACCATGTTCCGGGTGTACTGCACATGCCCGGGGGTGTCCGCGAGGATGAACCGCCGTCGCGCGGTGGCGAAGTACCGGTACGCCACGTCGATGGTGATGCCCTGCTCCCGCTCGGCCCGCAGGCCGTCGGTCAGCAGCGCCAGGTCCGGCGCCTCCTGGCCCCGGCTGCGCGAGGCGTGCTCCACGGCCTCCAGCTGGTCCGCCAGGACCGACTTGGAGTCGTGCAGCAGCCGCCCCACCAGGGTCGACTTCCCGTCGTCCACGGAACCCGCGGTCGCGAAGCGCAGCAGCGTCGTCTGCTCCGACAGCCCGGCGAGCTGCTCGGTGGTGCTCGTCATCTCTAGAAGTACCCTTCGCGCTTGCGGTCTTCCATCGCCGCCTCGGACAGCTTGTCGTCCGCGCGGGTCGCCCCCCGCTCGGTCAGCCGGGACGCCGCGATCTCCGCGATCACCGCCTCCAGGGTGGTGGCGTCCGAGTCCACCGCCCCGGTGCAGGACATGTCCCCGACCGTGCGGTAGCGCACCAGGCGCTTCTCCGGCGTCTCCGACTCCTTCGGGCCGCCCCACTCGCCCGCCGTCAGCCACATCCCGGAGCGTCGGAACACCTCCCGCTCATGGGCGAAGTAGATCTCCGGCAGCTCGATCCGCTCCCGCTGGATGTACTGCCACACATCCAGCTCGGTCCAGTTCGACAGCGGGAAGACCCGCACATGCTCCCCGGGCGCGTGCCGGCCGTTGTAGAGCTGCCACAGCTCCGGGCGCTGCCGGCGCGGATCCCACTGGGAGAACTCGTCCCGCAGCGAGAACACCCGCTCCTTGGCCCGGGCCTTCTCCTCGTCCCGCCGCCCACCGCCGAACACCGCGTCGAAACGGTGCTCCCGGATGGCCTCCGTCAGCGGCACCGTCTGCAGCGGGTTACGGGTGCCGTCGGGGCGCTCCCGCAGCTTGCCCGCGTCGATGTACTCCTGCACCGAGGCCACGCGCAGCCGCAGCCCGTGCCGCTCGACCGTCCGGTCCCGGTACGCGATGACCTCGGGGAAGTTGTGCCCGGTGTCCACGTGCAGCAGGGAGAACGGCACCGCCGCCGGCGCGAACGCCTTCAGCGCCAGGTGCAGCATCACGATCGAGTCCTTGCCGCCGGAGAACAGGATCACCGGCCGCTCGAACTCACCCGCCACCTCGCGGAAGATGTGCACCGCCTCCGACTCCAGCGCGTCCAGGTGCGACAGCGCGTACGAACCGTCCGCACTCTGTCGCGTCGACGCGACGGTGGTGGTCGTGGTCACAGCAAACCCCTCTCGGCCAGCAGCACACGGACCGCCTCGGCGGACTCGGCCACGGTCTGGTTCTGGGACTCGATCCGCAGATCCGGCGCCTCGGGCGCCTCGTACGGGTCGTCCACTCCGGTCAGGCCGCTGATCTCACCGGCCGCCTGCTTGGCGTACAGGCCCTTCACATCGCGCTCCGAGCACACCTCGACCGGCGTCGCGACATGCACCTCCACATAGGCGGTGCCCTCCCGCTGGTGCCGCTTGCGCACCGCCTCCCGGCTGTCCGCGTACGGCGCGATCACCGGGGCCAGCACCAGCACCCCGTGCGAGGCGAGGAGTTCGGCGACGAAACCGATCCGCTGCACATTGGTGTGCCGGTCCTCCCGGCCGAACCCGAGACCCGCGGAGAGGAACTCGCGGATCTCGTCGCCGTCGAGCAGCTCGACCCGGCGTCCCTCGGCCTCCAGCCGCGCGGCCAGCTCGCGGGCGATCGTGGTCTTGCCGGCACTCGGCAGACCCGTGAGCCAGATCGTGGCTCCGGTCACGTCGTTCTCCAAGTCGGTGGTCGCCGGCGCCGTATGCGCGGGCGGCGAGGGGGTGGTGGTCATCGGTGAGGGCCCGTCAGCCGTGCAGGCCGCACTCGGTCTTGCCGCGCCCGGCCCAGCGCCCGGCCCGGACGTCCTCGCCCGCCAGGACCCGGCGGGTGCAGGGCGCGCAGCCGACGGAGGCGTAGCCGTCCATGAGGAGCGGGTTGGTCAGCACGCCGTGCTCGGCGACGTACGCGTCCACGTCGTCCTGCGTCCAGCGGGCGATGGGGGAGACCTTCACCTTGCGGCGCTTCTCGTCCCAGCCCACCACCGGGGTGTTCGCCCGGGTCGGGGACTCGTCGCGGCGCAGACCGGTCGCCCAGGCGTCGTACTCCGTCAGGCCGTCCCGCAGCGGGGCGACCTTCCGCAGCGAGCAGCACAGGTCGGGGTCCCGGTCGTGCAGCTTCGGGCCGTACTCGGCGTCCTGCTCGGCCACGGTCCGGCGGGGGGTGAGGGTGATGACGTTGACGTCCATCACCGCCTCCACCGCGTCCCGGGTGCCGATGGTCTCCTCGAAGTGGTAGCCGGTGTCCAGGAAGACCACGTCCACGCCCGGGAAGACGCGGGAGGCCAGATGGGCGACGACGGCGTCCTCCATGGAGGAGGTGACGCAGAAGCGGCTGCCGAAGGTGTCCGCCGCCCACCGGAGGATGTCCAGGGCCGGGGCGTCCTCCAGCTCGCGGCCCGCGCGCTCGGCCAGCGACTTCAGGTCCCGGTCCTGCCGGACGGTCTGAGCAGTCGTCATATCTCGTCCCTCCCGCTGCTGTCGGACCGGACCCCCCGGGCGAGGAGCCCGAGGAACTTCACCTGGAAGGCCCGGTTGCACGCCGCGCACTCCCACGCGCCGTGGCCGCTCTCGTTGGGGCGCAGATCCTCGTCGCCGCAGTACGGGCAGTAGAAGGGGGCGGCTCGCTCGCTCATGACAGGGCGTCCTCCCCGGCGCGCGCGGCCCAGACCGCGAAGCGCTCGCCGTCCTCGCGCTCCGCCTGGTAGCGGCGCAGCACCCGCTCGACGTAGTCGGGCAGTTCCTCGGAGGTCACCTTCAGCCCGCGCACCTTGCGGCCGAAGCCGGCCTCCAGACCGAGCGCGCCGCCGAGGTGGACCTGGTAGCCCTCGACCTGGTTGCCGTCCTCGTCGAGGACGAGCTGCCCCTTGAGACCGATGTCCGCGACCTGGATACGGGCGCAGGCGTTGGGGCAGCCGTTGATGTTGATGGTCAGCGGCTCCTCGAACTCGGGGAGCCGGCGCTCCAGTTCGTCGATGAGGGAGGCGCCGCGCGCCTTGGTCTCGACGATGGCCAGCTTGCAGAACTCGATGCCGGTGCAGGCCATGGTGCCGCGCCGGAACGGGGAGGGGGTGACCCGCAGGTCCAGCGCCTCCAGCCCGGAGACCAGGGAGTCGACCTGGTCCTCGGTCACGTCGAGCACGATCATCTTCTGCTCGGCGGTGGTGCGCAGCCGCCCGGAGCCGTGCTCCTCGGCCAGCGAGGCGATCTTGGTGAGGGTGGTGCCGTCGACCCGCCCGACGCGCGGCGCGAAGCCGACGTAGAAGCGGCCGTCCTTCTGCCGGTGGACGCCGACGTGGTCGCGCCACTGGGCGATCGGCTGCTCGGGAGCGGGGCCGTCGACCAGCTTGCGCTTGAGGTACTCGTCCTCCAGCACCTGGCGGAACTTCTCCGCGCCCCAGTCGGCCACCAGGAACTTCAGGCGGGCGCGGTTGCGCAGCCGGCGGTAGCCGTAGTCGCGGAAGATGGAGATGACGCCCTCGTAGGCGTCGGGCACCTCGTCCAGCGGGACCCAGGCGCCGAGGCGCACGCCCAGCTTGGGGTTGGTGGAGAGGCCGCCGCCGACCCAGAGGTCGAAGCCCGGTCCGTGCTCGGGGTGCTCCACGCCGACGAAGGCGATGTCGTTGATCTCGTGCGCGACGTCCAGGAGCGGGGAGCCGGAGATCGCCGACTTGAACTTCCGGGGCAGGTTGGAGAAGTCCTTGTTGCCCACGATGCGCCGGTAGATCTCGTCGATGGCCGGGGTGCCGTCGATGATCTCGTCCTCGGCGATGCCCGCCACGGGGGAGCCCAGGATGACGCGCGGGGTGTCGCCGCACGCCTCCGTCGTGGACAGCCCGACGCCCTCCAGGCGCCGCCAGATCTCGGGCATGTCCTCGATGCGGATCCAGTGGTACTGCACGTTCTGCCGGTCCGTGAGGTCGGCGGTGCCGCGCGCGAACTCCTCGGAGATGCCGCCGATGACGCGCAGCTGCTCGGTGGTGAGCCGGCCGCCGTCGATACGGACGCGCAGCATGAAGTACTTGTCGTCCAGCTCCTCCGGCTCCAGGATCGCCGTCTTGCCGCCGTCGATCCCGGGCTTGCGCTGGGTGTAGAGGCCCCACCAGCGCATCCGTCCGCGCAGGTCCGCGCCGTCGATCGAGTCGAAACCGCGCTTCGCGTAGATCGTCTCAATGCGTGTCCGCACATTGAGACCGTCGTCGTCCTTCTTGGTCTGCTCGTTGGCGTTGAGCGGAGTCAGGTGGCCCCGTGCCCACTGGCCCTCGCCGCGGTGGCGTCCGGCCTTGCGACGGGGCGTGGCGGAGACGGGCTCCTTGGGGGTGGCGGCCATGGTGATACGTCCTTCGAGACTGCAGGAGGGCGGCTCTGAGCTGCACACTCGCGGCGAGGGCGCGGCGGTGCGCAGGGCGGGGCGAAGACAGAGGGGGTGCGGCGGTGCTGAACTCTCAGCAGGCCGGACAGATGGCGCTGGACATGCGGCCGAGGTCGACGTGCCGCCGACTCACCAAGGCAATTCCAGTGCTGGACATGACGGAAGCGTGTCACGGGACTTTGGACCCAGTCCACCGTCATCCATTATGTGGACAGCAATGTCTCGCAGAGTGGGACACTGTGTCGTGGGTCACCGCAGTGCGGACGCCCGCGGTCGTACGGGTCCGCGGTCGCCGGGGCGCCCCGGCGACCGCGGAGGCGGGTCAGCCGAGGGCGCCGGGCCAGGGGCCGGGGGTCGCGACCTCGTCCTCCTCCTCGACCTTGGTGGCGAAGAGCCGGAAGCCGCGCCGCAGATAGTTGTCCATCGCGTGCGGGCCGTCCTTGGAGCAGGTGTGCAGCCACACCCGGGAGGTCGCGGGCAGGCCCGGCCACCGCTCGGCCAGGTCCCAGGCCCGGGCCACGCCGTAGGAGAGGAGGTGCCCGCCGATCCGCCGGCCCCGGAACGCCGGGATCAGCCCGAAGTACACGATCTCCACATCGCCGCCGTCCTGCGCGGCCAGCTCCACATAGCCGGCCGGCGTCCCCCGGTCGTACGCCACCCAGGTCTCGACGCCCGGCCGGTCCAGCCACTTCTCCCACTCCGCGTACGTCATCCCCAGCCGGTCGGTCCAGCGGATGTCGCCGCCCACGGAGGCGTAGAGGAAGCGGCTGAACTCCGGCGAGGGGACCTCGGCGCGCACGACACGGACGTCCCCCTCGGGCGCGGACGCGGGCCTCAGATCGGAGGGGGACGTCTGCTCCAGGGACCAGGTGGTGACGGCGATGCTCATGGCGGTCAGACAATCACGCCGCCGCGATCCGGCCAAACCCCGGCCCCGCCGCCCGGGACCCCGCCCCGGGCGGCAGATCCGCCGCCCGCTCCGGCGCCACGACCTCCGCCTCCGCCCCCTCGGCGAACCCGAAGCGGAGCGCGGCGGACGGTGTTCCGCCGGTCACCCGGGGCCCGCCGTACGGATACGGTAAGGAGGTGCAGGCAGCAAACGAAACACCCGAGCGGCCCCCGGGCCGGCTCCACCGGGCCCGAGTCCTCTACCGCAACGTCTCCAAGCGGAAGATGACATGGCTGCTGCTGAAGGACACCGTCAACTCGTGCATCGAGTACCGCATCCTCGGCCTCGCAGCGGAGGCGGCCTTCTTCACCCTGCTCTCCGTGCCGCCGCTGATGCTGGGCCTGCTGGGCCTCCTCGGCTACATCGACGACTGGACGAACACCACCACCGTCGCCTCCATCGAGGAGAACATCCTCTCCGCCGTCGGCACAGTGTTGTCCGACCGGGGCGTCAACGACATCGCCAAACCCCTGCTGGAGGACGTCACCCAGGGCGGCCGGCCCGACGTCATCTCCATCGGCTTCGCCATCGCCCTGTGGTCCGGGTCCCTCGCGGTGAACGTCTTCATCGAAACCATCACCGTGATGTACGGGCTGGACGGCCACCGGGGCATCGTCGCCACCCGGCTGCTCGCCTTCCTCCTCTACCTCATCGCCCTGCTGATCGGCGCGGTGGTCCTGCCGCTCGCCGTGGTCGGTCCGGACCGGGTGGTGGAGCTGATCCCCTGGGGCACCGAGGTGGTCCGGGCGCTGTACTGGCCGGTCGTCATCCTGCTGTCGATCGCCTTCCTGACCACGCTGTACCACGTGTCCGTGCCGGTGCGTTCGCCCTGGGTCGAGGACATCCCCGGCGCGCTGGTCGCCCTGGCCATGTGGGTGCTGGGCAGCTTCCTGCTGCGGATCTACCTGACCAGCACGGTGGAGGGACCGACGATCTACGGCTCCCTCGCCGCGCCCATCGCCTTCCTCCTCTGGATAGGGATCTCCGCGTTCGCCGTGCTGGTGGGCGCGGCCGTGAACGCCGCCATCGACCGGGTCTGGCCCTCGGTCGCCACGGCCGCGGCCCGCGCGGCGAACGAGCGCGCCCGCGCCGCCGACGCCGCCGAACTGCTGGCCCGCGCCCGGGCCTCCCAGCTGTACGGCGACGGGGACGGGGAGGACGACGAGGACGACGAGGACGACGGCGGGGACATGCCGTCCGAGTTCCCCGAGCGCTGGTCGAAGTTCCTTCCGCCGGACGATGTGAAGGCCCGCCTGCACACGGGCCGGGACAACGGCAGGGAGAACGGGCGCGAGAACGGGCGCGAGAACGGCCGTGAGCCCGGGCGGGAAGGCGGCCGCGAGAACGGGCGCGAGCCCGGTCCGGGCTCCGGCCCGGGCGGCGGCCCGGACGGCGCGGAGAACGGCCGGTAGCCTCGACGGCGTGTACCGCGAGCGGCCGTCCCGCCTCACCGGAGCCGTCCTGTGGACCCTCACCCCGGGGGACCGCGACGGGCCCGCCGCCCCTGCCGCCCCGCGCCCCGTCCTCCCCGACGGCTGTATGGACCTCCTCTGGAGCGAGGACGGCCTCCTGGTGGCCGGCCCCGACACCCGCGCCCACCCCACCACCGACGCCCCCGCACCCGTCGGCGCGGGCCTGCGCTTCGCCCCCGGGACCGCGCCCGCCCTCCTCGGCGTCCCCGCGCGCGAACTGCGCGACCTGCGGGTGCCGCTCGCCGATCTCTGGGGCGCCGCCGAGACGCGCAGGTTCGCCGCCCGGGTGGACCCGGCCGACCCGGCCGCGGGCCTGGAGGCCGTGGCACTGCGCCGGGCGGCGGACACCCCGCCCCCGGACGCCTGGCTCACGCCCCTGGTCCGGCACCTGGCGGCGGGCGGGAGCGTCGCCGCGGCCGCCGAGCACGCGGGCCTCGGCGCCCGGCAGCTCCACCGCCGTTCCCAGGACCTCTTCGGCTACGGACCCAAGACCCTGGCCCGCATCCTGCGCCTCCGGCGCGCCCTGGCCCTGATCCACGGCGAAACCCCATACGCCGAGGCGGCCCTCACGGCCGGCTGCGCCGACCAGGCGCATCTCGCCCGGGAGATGCGCGCCCTCTCCGGTATGACCCTCGGCGCCTACACCGCCGCGTCGGCGAAGAGGGAGACGCCCATGCCGTCCGGGTCGAGCACCACCGCGTAGCGCTGCCCCCACTCGGCGTCCCACGGCTCCATGTGCCCCGAGTACCCGGCCGCGAGCAGTTCCACGTAGCGGGCGTCCACGGCCGCCGGGTCCGCGCAGCGGAAGGCGAGGCCCAGGCGCTCGCCGCCGGACGGCCGGGCCCAGGACGGGTCGAAGGAGCGGATCGCCTCCTCGGTGTCCCACAGCACCCGGACCCCGCCCGGCAGAACGGCCTCCGCGTGCGGGGCGGAGTCCGCCCCGGCGGGCACCTCCAGACCCAGGCGGCGGTAGAAGGCGAGCGAGGCGGCCATGTCGGAGACGACCAGGCCGATCGCGTCGAGACGCGGGGGCGTGGCCCCCGGGGTGGTGTGCGATTGCTCGGTGTGCGGTTGATCGGTCATGCGGCCACCGTAGGGCGCGCGCACGGCCCGGGTCTTGAAGGAATCGGACACCGGCGCCCGCCCGCGCCCCCGTCGGAACCGGACACCTCGCCGGGCGAACTCGTGGCCGGATCACGGCGGTTGCACGCGTACGCCGGGCGGCCCCGGGGCAGGGACACCGCGACGCGTGCGACGGCGGCGCCGGGGTCGACGCCGGCCGAGGGACCCGAGCGGAGGCGGCATGGAGCAGAGAAACGGATGGCGGTTCGCGGACGACAGGGGCCGGACGGCGGCCACGCCCGGCACCCCGGCACGGCTGGTCGCCTATCTCCAGGCAGGTGCCGCCCTCTTCGACCACGGGCTGCGCCCCGTCGCCGTGTTCGGCTCGGCGCACGACGGCCCGGAGACCGACCCGGCCAAGGCGGGCGCGCTGCCCCCGGAGGTGCCCTACCTCGGCCCGGGCCCGGAGGTCGGCGTCGACACGGTCCTCGCCCACCGCCCGGACCTGGTGGTCGCCGTCGGCTACGGCACGGACCGGGTCTACGGGCTGGACCCGGACACCGCCAAGCATCTGGAGGAGCACGTCCCCCTGGTCCTTCTGGACGTCGGCCAGGGGCGCTCGCTCGACGAGGTCCGTGACCGGTTCACCGCTCTCGCGGTCTCCCTCGGCGCGGCCTCCCGGTCGCCGTCCGCGGTCGAGGCGGCTCGCGAGCGGCTGCGCGCGGCGGCCGAACGGGCCCCGGGCGCACGCGTCCTGGCCCTCTCGCCCGCCGGGCCGGACAGCGTGCACCTGGCCCGCCCGGGAGCCTGGCCGGACCTGCGGGCGCTCGCCGACTGCGGGGTGCGGATGGCGGCCCCGGCGCCCGGCGCAGGCGTCAACTGGTCCACCACGGACTGGACCTCGGCCGCCCTGCTGGAACCCGATGTGGTCCTCGCCGACGTCCGGGTCAACGCCGAACCCCTGGCGCGCCTCGCCGCCAATCCGGCCTGGCGGGCCGTCACCGACGGCAGGACGGTCGTCCCCTGGAACCCCGAACTCCCGTGCAGCGCCCCCGCCCACGCCGCGTTCTTCGACCGGGTCGCCGAGGCCCTGGCGGCGCGCCGGACCTGAGGGAGCACCGGGCCTGAGGGGCCCTGCCGGACCTGAGGGAGCACCGGGCCTGGGGGCCCTGCCGGGCGGGCCCGGACGCCCGCCCGGCGGACCGTTTTGGATCACGGCGCCCGCGCTCACTACGATCCGGCGGATGATCATAAGAAAACGGCTCGCGACCGGGGTCTGCGCCCTGCTCGCGGCCCTGGCCGCCGGGCTGCTGCCCGCGTCACCGGCCGCCGCCGACGAACCGGCGGCGGCGAAGGAAGCCCCCAAGGTCGAACTCGTCCTCGACGTCAGCGGTTCCATGAGGGCCCGCGACATCGACGGCCAGAGCCGGATGGCCGCCGCCAAGCAGGCGTTCAACGAGGTCCTGGACGCCGTCCCGGACGAGGTGCGGCTCGGCATACGCACCCTCGGCGCGGACTACCCCGGCGACGACCGCGAGCGCGGCTGCAAGGACACCCGGCAGCTCTACCCCGTCGGACCGCTCGACCGCACCGAGGCCAAGGCCGCCGTCGCGACCCTCGCGCCCACCGGCTGGACGCCGATCGGGCCCGCCCTGCTCGGCGCCGCCAAGGACCTGGAGGGCGGCGACGCCACCCGCCGGATCGTCCTGATCACCGACGGCGAGGACACCTGCGCGCCCCTCGACCCGTGCGAGGTGGCCCGCGAGATCGCGGCCAAGGGCATCCACCTCGTCATCGACACCCTCGGCCTGGTCCCCGACGCCAAGACCCGCGCCCAGCTCCGCTGCATCGCCGAGGCGACCGGCGGCACCTACACCTCCGTCCAGCACACCCAGGAACTCTCCGGCCGGGTCAGCCAGTTGGTGGAACGCGCGGCCGACCCCGTGGTGGTGCCCGTCGCCACCGAGGGCGCCGAGCGGTGCGACGGCGCGCCCGTGCTCACCCCCGGCCTCTACACCGACCGCGAGAAGTTCGGCGAGCACCGCTGGTACCGGGTCGACGTGCTGCCCGGCCAGGAACTGCGCGCCTCCGTCAGCATCGGCGCCGACCGCCGGGTGGGCCGCGACTACGGCGTCCTGCTGCGGGCCGTGACCGTGCACGGCCGCGAGATCGTACGCGGCTCCGAGGCCGGGGACGGCCGCACCGACCTGATCTCCACCGGGCTGCGCTACCCCAAGCCGCCCTCCGATGAGGCGGACGACACCGATACGAAGCCGGCCGCGGAGACGGTCTGCCTCCAGGTCAGCAACTCCTTCTCGCCCGCCGCCGGGGTCAAGACCGAGCCCGGTATGCCCGTCGAGCTGACCGTCGATGTGACGGACGCGCCCGACGCCGCCTCCGACGTGGCCTCCTTCGGCCTCGGCCGCGGCTGGTGGCTGCTCGGCCTGCTGGTCGTCGCGGGCTTCCTGACCGGTCTGGTGTGGGGCTGGGTCTCCCGCTGGCGCGTCTCCGTCTGGAGGACCAACTGATGCGTGGCACAAGGATGCTGACGGCCGGCCTGCTGGCCGCCGCCGCCCTGCTCGGCCCGGTCGTCCCGGCCGCCGCTGACACCCCGTCCCCGTCCCCGAGCGCCTCGGCCGCGGACGCCGGGCCGACGGAGGCGGGCACCACCTTCCGCACCGCCACGCCCGTGCAGCAGGGGCAGAGGGCGACGGCGGACGCGTCCAGCGGCGACTACCTCTACTGGGTGTTCTCCGCCGAGGCGGGGGACCGCCCGACCGTGCGGGCCACGGTCACCCTCCCCGAGTCCACCGCCCGCCACGGCGCGTCCACCTGGCGGATCGATGTCTACGACGGGCTCCGCCGCCGCCAGGCGTGCATGTACGGGATGCAGAGCCGCACCGCCGAACGGGACGCGGCCACAGCCGAGTTGTCCTGCACCCTGCGCCCGGTGCGCTCCCTCGCCGACCCGTGGGCGAACGACCCCCTGCCGGGCAGCTACTACGTCCGGCTGACCGTCACCGCCCTGCCCGAGCAGGACCAGGGCCTGCCGGTGCGCGCCGAGATGGAGGCCGTGCCCCACGAGGCCGGCGGGGCGTACGCGGTCGACGGCGCGCTCGCCGAACCGCTGGTGCCCGGTGTCTCGGCGGAGGTGCGGAGCAACGAGGAGAAGGCCGGGCTCGACCTCTCCTCCGGCTGGTGGTCCGACCGCTGGCTGTGGACCGGCGCGGGCGCGGTCCTCGCCGCCCTCGCGGGGATCGGCGGCTACGCCCTGACCCGCGGCCCGGGCCGCCCGGCGCGAGTGCCGCCGGGCGCCTGACCGGGTCCGTCCCTCCGGGCCCACGCGACGCGGAAGCGGCCACGGCACCGATGCCGTGGCCGCTTCCGCGTGTGGCGCGCGTGGTCCGTGTGGCGCGCGTGGTCCGTGTGGCGCGCGTGGCGCGCGTGGTCCGCGTGCGGCCCGTGGGGGCCGCGCTCGGCTCAGAAGCCGAAGAGCACGCCCTTCGCGGTCCCCTTCATACAGGGGTTGCCGAAGGTGTGGCGGTACGCGACGCGCTTGCCCTCCCAGACGCCGTCCGCCGTGACGGTCACCGGGTCCCACTGCCGGGTGCAGGCGATGTCCGGGTCGGGCGTCACCGTCGCCTCGAACCGCCCGGCCTGGGCGCGGAGTTCGGCGCAGGCAGCGCGGGGCGCGGGGTGCGAGCCGCGGGCGGCCGGGGCGCAGTCCAGGGTGACGGCGCGCAGTACCGTGCCGTCGAGGGTCTCGTCGCCGGTGGTGACCGTGAGGACGAGGGCCGAGGGCGCGTAGAGGCTCTCCGCGCCGGCCGGGGCGGCGCCGGCGCTCCCGGCGCCCGGGGCGAGCGCGAGGCCGAGGGTGAGGCCGGCGAGCGCGAGTCCTCTGGCGATGTACCGCATAACGAACACTCCGTTGGGTTCGGGGGTGGGAATCCGGACCGGAGTCTTGCCGATTCTCCGGGCGAACGCCCGCCGCTGGGGCGGTATCCGGTCACCGGTTGTGACGCGCCGGACCCAGGCGGTGACCGGCTCCGGTGTACTGACCAGCCGTTCAGTAGTGCGAATGTTTGGCCAAAGAAAGACGTTAGAGGTTATTCAGTGCGCAAACATAAGGTGAATGGACCCTTGAATCGTTGATTGAAAGGCGGAGTGTCGGCTCGGGGGCACACCGGTGACCGCACGCCCCACCAGTGGTCGTCACCGGCCCGCCGGGGTTCACTGGCAACGAGAGGCCCCGGGGCCGGGAGGAGCCTGCCGATGGAACCCGTCGAAGCGCTGGACCGCGTGGCGTTCCTGCTGGAACGCTCCCGCGCCGAGACCTACCGGGTGCGGGCCTTCCGCACCGCCGCCGCGGCACTCGCCGCCCTCGACCCCGACGACCTCGCCCGCCGGACCGGCAGCGGCGACCTGGAGAGGATCAAGGGCGTCGGACCCAAGACCGCCAAGGTCGCCCGCGAGGCCCTGGCCGGCGAGATCCCCGGCTACCTGCGGAAACTGGAGGACGAGGCCGAGGCCGCCGGCCCGCTCGCCGAGGGCGGCGGGGAACTGCGCGCCGCCCTGCGCGGCGACTGCCATCTGCACTCCGACTGGTCCGACGGCGGCAGCCCCATCGAGGAGATGGGCCGCACCGCCCGCGCCCTCGGCCACGACTGGGCCGTCCTCACCGACCACTCGCCCAGCCTCAAGGTCGCCCGCGGCCTCAGCGCCGGCCGGCTGCGCGAACAGCTCGCCCTGATCGAGGAACTCAACGCCACCTGGAAGCCGTTCCGGCTGCTCACCGGCATCGAGTGCGACATCCTCCCGGACGGCACCCTGGACCAGGAACCCGAACTCCTGGAACGGCTCGACCTGGTGGTCGCCTCCGTCCACTCCAAGCTGCGCATGGACGCCCCCGCGATGACCCGCCGGATGGTCCGGGCCGTCGAGAACCCGCTCACCGACGTCCTCGGCCACTGCACCGGCCGCCTGGTCACCGGAGAGCGCGGCACCCGCCCCGAGTCGAGCTTCGACGCGGACCGGGTCTTCGCCGCCTGCGCCGAGCACGGCACCGCCGTCGAGATCAACTCCCGCCCCGAGCGCCGGGATCCGCCCCTGCGGCTGCTGCGCAAGGCCGTCGACGCGGGCGTCCTCTTCGCGATCGACACCGACGCCCACGCGCCCGGACAGCTCGACTGGCAACTCATCGGCTGCGACCGCGCCGAACGCTGCGGGGTGCCCGCGGACCGGGTCGTCAACACCTGGACGGCCGCGCAGCTCACCCGCTGGACCGGCACCGGGCGCACCCCGTCCGCCTCCTGAGCCCGCCCGCCGACCCCGCCGCGCCCGCCCGGCGGTCCCGCGCGGGCGGTCCCCAAAGGCCCCGGAAGAAGCCGGTGGCCCGCACCGGCCGCGCCCCTCTACGCTGACCCGTCGAAGGGACGGCCGCCACGCGGCCCCCGAGCCGAACCCGCACGCGACGCCGCACCGGCGCACGCGCAGACGCGAACAGGAGGTGTGACCGATGGCTGTCATGTCGACGGGCACTGCCCGCATCCGACGCATCCGCTCCACCTCCTCCGTTGCCTCCGGCTGACCACACACCACTCGCGCGCCGTCACGGCGCCCGCCGGGGCCACCCTGCGAAGGGCTCCCCTTGAACCTCTCCGTACCGTCCGCATCCTCCGACGCGTCCGCACACCCCCTCGCCGCCCTCGGCTGGGACGACGCCTGGGCCGACGCGTTCGCCCCGTATGCCGGGCGCGGTCTGCTGCCCGGCCGGGTCGTCCGCGTCGACCGGGGGCGCTGCGACGTGATCACCCCCGTCGGCACCGTGCAAGCCGACACCGAGTTCGTCACCCCGCACGACCCGCTGCGGGTCGTCTGCACCGGTGACTGGGTCGCCGTCGGCCCGGACCTCGGCCGCATCGAGCGCTTCCTCGCCCTCGCCTGGGAGAGCGGCGCGACTACGCAGCGGTGAAGCACGTTTGGGAAGCCGTTGCCGAGTGCACTCACCCGGGAGTCGCACCACCGTGCGACGTTATGTGATTCAGCCATTACGGGACGTACAACTGGACATTCCTCAGGCACTTGCCGTGCGGTCTGCGCGCTCGCCTCATCCTGGAACGTTCGTCACCAGCCGAGGGGAGAACGGTGAACGTTTCACGACGCCATGCGAAGGATCCCGAGGTCATCGCGTCAACGACAGGTCTCGTGAGCTTTCTGCGTGAAGTCGTGCAGAACAGCGCACAGCAAGTGCGTGACGACCGGGATCGGTCACGTGAGCACATGTGGCTGGCACAACTACCAGAAGGCGTCCGCAGACCGACTGCACGGCCTGACGGGCTGCTGATCACCTTTGATCACCTTGGACCATGTGCCACAGGCCGCCCCGCCACCCCTGCCCGAGCTCCTGGAAGGGTGGGTGCAGTCGGAGAGGATCGAGGACGCGGACGCTGGGGATCCACCGCTGGCCGAGGAAGGTCCCGGGCAGGAACAGGAGCGCGACGCGGACGGTCGTACATGGTGGGAGCAGCGCACGGTCCGACGTGAGGACGCGGCCGAAGTGCTTCGTGCGTACGGCCCGTGGCTGGCGCGTTGGCGTCGCTGGGCGGAGCGGGAGCGAGCAGACCGTTCGTTGCGTGACCAGTGCGAGTTCCTCTACCGTTGGCATC
This sequence comes from Streptomyces sp. NPDC005805, assembly GCF_040630445.1. Taxonomy (NCBI): domain Bacteria; kingdom Bacillati; phylum Actinomycetota; class Actinomycetes; order Kitasatosporales; family Streptomycetaceae; genus Streptomyces; species Streptomyces sp. NPDC005805. Next base: position 3,816 of record NZ_JBEXXN010000076.1, on the reverse strand, counting down.
AGCAGCTGGCCCAGCAAGACGATCAGAGGGAACTGGTCCTGGCTGTCGGTCTGCTGACGTGGATGGACCCGAACGGTGAGGCCGTCCACAGGCACCTGGTGACCCATCGTGTCGAGATTTCCGTGGAGCGTCGCACTGCACGACTGACGGTGCGTCTGGCTTCGGAGAGCTCTCTTCGAGTGGAGGACCGGGACTTCCTGGACAGCGATGACGGTTGGGAGCCCGAGCGGTCGACCGCCGTTGCGGAAGATCTCGCGGCGCGCTCACCCCACCCGCTGAGCGAGGTTGTGCTGGAGCAGCTGGCGCAGTGGCAGGAACGAGCGCTGTCACGGCCAGTGGTCTTCAGCGCGGAGTGGAAGCCACCACGAGAAGCTGAACCGAACGCACGTCTCATCTATGCCCCCGCGCTGATCATGCGGCCCCGGGACCGCAACGCGCTGCTTCGCTGCTACGAGCAGATTGCTGCGAGCATTGCCTTCGAGCGCTTCTGCCACGAGCTCCGTCGATACCGGAACTATGTCCATCCGCGTCGCGAGATCCAGGAGGCCCACACCCCCGATCGCGACACCTTGAATGTGTCATGGCAGGTCGTCAGCGCTGTTCTCAACGACCTGGCGACGACCCAGCCGGGCAGTGGCTGACGAACGTCGTCGCCTTCGTCCTTGTGCCCCGATCCACGGATCGGGGCACAAGGGGTGAGCATGTCACTCGATGACCAGCTGATCCCGAAGTGGCGGAAGACCTCGCCGATCGTGAAGCGGGCACGGCTCGCTCCCCGTCGACAGGGACGGTCCACTCGCGTCACTCCTTGGCAACCTCACCGTCCGGCGACCCCGCTCCCTGTCGCCAGGGTCTCGGTCCTCCGATATAGAGGTACAGTTTATAGATATGTGATTCTGTATTTTGGAGGAGGGGTATGGACAAGCCCGTCGAGATGTTCGATCGCGACTACGAATGGTCGGCTCTGACACGGTTCATCGAGGATGAACAGCCCGGCGCGACGCTCGGCGTAGTCTCCGGGCGGCGCCGACAGGGCAAGACCTTCCTGCTCGACGCGGCCTGCCGTGCCGCGGGCGGGTTCTACTTCGGAGCGACAGAGGCCGCCGACGCGGAGTCCCTGCGGCGCATCAGCGCCGCGCTCACCGCACATGCGCGACCTGCCAGTCCGTACCACTTCTCCGACTGGGCCGAGGCCGTCGACGCGCTCCTCGCGCTGGGTACGGAGCGGCCCGTGCCTGTCGTGATCGACGAGTTCCCGTACCTGGCCAAGGCGAATCCGGAGCTCCCCTCGATCATCCAAGAAGCACTGCGGACGCTGCGCGACCAGCGCAGCGGCTCCCGCACCCGGCTACTGCTGTGTGGCTCGGCGCTGTCGTTCATGGGCAGGCTCCTTTCCGGCAACGCCCCCCTGCGGGGCCGGGCAGGTCTGGAGCTGGTCGTCCGCCCTCTGGACCACCGTCTGGCCGCCGAATTCTGGAACATCACCGACCCGCGCCTGGCCCTGCAGGTCAATGCGATCGTGGGCGGTACACCTGCGTATCGACGAGAGTTCGCGCGCGGCGACACCCCGAACGGAGCCGACGACTTCGACGACTGGGTCGTCCGCACCGTCCTCAACCCGGAGACCCCACTGTTCCGCGAGGCCCGCTATTTGCTCGCGGAAGAGCCCGACCTGCGAGACACCGCCCTGTACCTGTCTGTGCTGGCCGCAGTCGCCGACGGCAACGCAACCCGCGGGGGCATGGCGGGGTACCTGGAACGCAAGGCCACCGACATCGCGCACCCCATCAACGTCCTCGAAGACGCCGGCCTGCTGCACCGCGATGCCGACGCCTTCCGCGACAACCGCCCCACCTACCGCATCGCCGAACCGTTGATCGGCTTTTATCACGCCATCATGCGGCCGGTCTGGGACCAGCTGGAACGCCCCGGCAGCGCAGCCCGGGTCTGGCAGGCCAGCCGCCGCCGCTTCACCAGCAACGTCCTCGGCCCTCATTTCGAACAGGTCTGCCGCGACTGGGCGCTGCACCACGCCGACCCAGAACTGGTCGGCGGTCTGCCCGCCCGGGTCGGACACGGCGTGGTGCACGATCCCAAGGCCCGCGTCGGACACGAAGTGGATGTGGCGGTCATCGGCATCGCCGACGGCTCCCGGCCACCGCTCCTGGCCATCGGCGAGGCCAAATGGAACGACACCATGGGCATCGCCCACATCGAGCGTCTCCAACACATCCGCGAGCTCATCACCCAGGCGGGACGCTACGACACCACCAGCACTCGACTCATGTGTCTCAGCGGCGCAGGCTTCAACGACAAGGCGTACGCGGCCGCACACGCCGACCCTGATATCCAACTGGTCGACCTGGAAACGCTCTACGGCATGGGGTGACCCGCGCCCGTGCGGGCGGTGCCGGGGCCATGCCGCGATCGTCGCCGAATGGGTTGCCGTAATTCGATGGCGTCACTGGCCCGGGTACCTCTAGGGTCGGCTCTGTTGGAGCGGCAACCCGGGGTTGCCGGTGACTTGGCTCCGTCTGGGAGGTGTGACCGATGGCTGTCGTTGAGATGGGCTCTGCCCGCATCCGGAAGTTCATTCACTCCACCTCCGTGGCCTCCGGCTGACCTCTCTGCTTCTCCCGCGCTCGTGAGTGCGGTGCCGGGGCCACCCTTGTGAAGGGTCACCCTTGTCTTCCTCCTCTCTCCTGGGTTCGTCCTCGTCTGCCTCGCATCCGCTCGCGCCGTACGGCTGGGACGACGTCTGGGCCGACGCGTTCGCCCCGTATGCCGGGCGCGGTCTGCTGCCCGGCCGGGTCGTCCGCGTCGACCGGGGGCGCTGCGACGTGATCACCCCCGTCGGCACCGTGCACGCCGACACCGAGTTCGTCACCCCGCACGACCCGCTGCGGGTCGTCTGCACCGGTGACTGGGTCGCCGTCGACCCGGGCGGCGACCCGCAGTACGCGCGCGCCGTGCTGCCCCGCCGGACCGCGTTCGTGCGGTCCACCTCCTCCCAGCGGTCCGAGGGGCAGATCCTCGCGGCCAACGTGGACCACGCCGTGGTCTGCGTCTCGCTCGCCGTCGAGCCGGACCTCGGCCGCATCGAGCGCTTCCTCGCCCTCGCCTGGGAGAGCGGCGCCAACCCGCTGGTCGTCCTCACCAAGGCCGACCTGGTGCCCGACCCCACCGGCCTGTCCTACCTCGTCCAGGACGTGGAGACGGTCGCCCCCGGTGTCCCGGTGCTGCCCGTCAGCGCCACCACGGGCGAGGGGATGGAGGTGCTCACCGCGATCCTGGCCGGCGGCACCGGCGTCCTGCTCGGCGTCTCCGGCGCGGGCAAGTCCACCCTCGCCAACCGCCTGCTCGGCGAGGAGGTGATGGACGTCGGCGCGACCCGGGAGACCGACGGCAAGGGCCGGCACACCACCACCACCCGCAACCTCCTGGTCATGCCGGGCGGGGGAGTCCTCATCGACACCCCCGGCGTCCGCGGCGTCGGCCTGTGGGACGCGGGCAACGGCGTCGGCCAGGTCTTCGCCGAGATCGAGGACCTGGCCGCCGACTGCCGCTTCCACGACTGCGCCCACGAGGCCGAGCCGGGCTGCGCGGTCCTCGCCGCCGTCGAGGACGGCAGCCTCCACGAACGCCGCCTGGACAGCTACCGCAAGCTCCTCCGCGAGAACCGCCGCATCGTCGCCAAGACCGACGCCCGGCTGCGGGCGGACTCACCTACTCCGGGCACCCGCTGGCCTGCGCGGCGGCCGTCGCCACCATCCGGGTCATGGCCGAGGAGAAGGTGGTCGAGAACGCGGCCCACCT
>NZ_JBEXXN010000075.1:0-29482 GCF_040630445.1 Streptomyces sp. NPDC005805 | reverse complement strand
GCCCGCCCCCGCGCGCCGCGGGCCGTGCCGCCCGCCCGCGCGCCCCCCCCACACGGCCGGGGTCAGCCGCAGCAACCGCCTCCGCAGCAGCCGCCACCGCCGCCCGCGCTCGGGGCGGGCGCGGCGGACGGGCCGGCGGAACCCGCCGTACCGCCGACGGCGACCGTCGACAGCAGCTTGACCGTGTCGGCGTGTCCGGCGGGGCAGTCCGCGGGCGCGGACGACTCGGCCATGGGACGGCTCACTTCGAAGGTGTCGCCGCAGGTGCGGCAGCGGAAGTCGTATCGAGGCATGCGCTCAGGCTACCGGCGACCGCCCGGTGTCAGGGGCCCCGCGCCCGTCAGGGGCCCTGCGTCGCCAACCGCCCGTCAGGGGCCCTGCGCCGCCAACCGCCCGTCAGGGGCCCTGCGCCGCCGGCGGCCCGGACGCGGCGGCTGCCTCCCGTTTCCGCCGCTCGCGCAACTCCCGTTCCGCCTCCTCCGGATGGCGCGCCTTCCAGTACGGGTTGTCGTGCGGCAGCGTCGCGCTGACCCTCCCGTACATCCCGAAGGTCATCAGCATCAGACCCACCACGAAGCTGAACACCACGTTCTGGATCTCGAACGCGAAGGGGTTGAAACTGCGGTCCAAGAGGGCGAGGTTCACGAAGCCGCTGACGATGAACAGCACCCCCAGCACCATGTTGAGGGTCGAGGCGACGTTGCCGCCGATCACCATGCCCGCGAAGAGCAGCAGCCCGACGCAGATGGAGATCACGCTCAGCGCGCCGTTGGTGTTCAGGCCGGCGACCGTGTCGCCCTGGGTGTCGAAGAAGCCGATGCGGTCGATGAGCCCCAGGATGCCGAAGACGACCAGGACCAGCCCCATCAGACCGGCCCCGACGCGGTAGACGCGGCTCAGCCGGTGGTCGACGGGCAGATGCTCGTCCAGCCGGATGGGGGTGCGGGACCCCCGCCGGGGCCGGTGCCCGGCGGTGGGGTGGGCGCGGGGCGAGTGCAGGACGTGTCCGGCCATCGTCGGCCTCCTCGGCCGTCAGGCGTACCGGCGGCGGGGCGGGTCGGCACGCGCCGCCCTTCCCCTCCCAGGATCCGCCCGGCCCGCCCCGAAGACAACGCGGCCGGTCAGCGGGCGCCTCCCGGTCTCCGGGGGCGGGCCGGTCAGCGGCCGCTGCCACCGCCGCCACCGCCTGCGCCGTCCTCACGGTCGGCGGGCGCCGCCGCCTCCATCGCGGTCCTCGCGGTCAGCGGGCGCCCCCGCCGCGGTCCTCCCGGATCTGGTCCACCACGCGTGCGACCGTGCTCCGGACCGCCTCCAGCTCCTGGAGGAAGTGCCAGTAGTCCGGGTGCCGCCCCGCCAGCCCGCCGATCGCCCGCTCCAGCCGGCCCACCGAGTCGTCCAGCGGGCGGGCGTGCCGGGGGTCGGGGGTGTGGCGTCCGGCCATCGCCAGCCGCTGCGCGTCCCGGATCGCGAAGCGCGTGCGCTCGATCTCCTCCTGCGGGTCCTTGGCGACCGCGTTCAGCCGCTGGAGGCGGTCACCGGCGGCGGAGACCGCCTCGTCCGTGCTGTTCAGCAGGGCCCGGACGGTGGAGAGCAGGGCGGTCGCGTCCGGCCAGCGCTGCTCCTCGCGGGCCCGCGCGGCCTCCTTCAGCTTCCCCTCCGCCTGCCGCACGTTCCGCGCGGCCTGGTCCGGGACGGGCTGGAGGTCCTGCCAGCAGGCCGCGGTGAAGCGCCGGCGCAGCTCGCTGAGGACCGGGTCGACCTGCTCGGCCCGGTTCGCCAGCGCCTGGGCGCGGGTGCGGAGGGAGACCAGCCGCTTGTCGATCTCGGCCGCGCGCTCGGGCAGCCGTTCCGCCTCCGCCCGTACCGCCTCCGCGTCCCGCAGCACCCGGTCGGCGCGCTGGAGGGTCTCCGGGACGCCGTGCCGGCCGGCGCCCTCGTTCAGCTTGGTCAGCTCCGGGCCGAGGGCGGCGAGCCGGGCCGCGAGGTCGTCCGCGCGCAGCCCGGAGGCGCGCGCCGAGTCCAGCGCGTTGCTCGCGGCGAGGAGCCCCTGCCGGGCGCGCTCCACGGCGGGCGCCAGCCGGGCCAGCTGCGTCTCCGCCGTGTCGAGCAGCGGGCCGAGCTCCTCCTCGAACCGGTCCAGTTGCTCGCGGACCCGTTCCAGATCGGCCCGTGCCTTGTCGAGCTGCGAACGCGCCTGGGACGCGGCCGACGCCTCCAGGTCGTCCCGGTCCAGGTCGTGGGTGTCGACGGCGGTGATGTACGCGTGGCTCGCCGCGTCGATCCGCTCCCCGAGCGCGGCGAAGTCCTCGACCACCCGCCGGGCGCGGGGGGAGCTGTCGACGGCGGTGATCGTCTCGACGGAGATCCGCAGCCCGCGCTGGGCTGTGTCCAGCTCGTAGAACGCGGCGGCGGCCGCGTCCTTCGCGGCCTGCGCCTCGGCGCGGGCGCTCTCGCTGCGGCCGCCCCCGAACCAGCGCCGGGTGCCGCCGCCCGCGAACGAGGCGGCCGACGAGGCCAGTGCGACGGCGAACAGCGGCACCGGCAGCAGCACCAGCCCCAGCGCATCGCGGACGGGGCGTGCTCCTGCTCGTGTGCGGTGGTGCGGCTGCGAGTGTCTCGCCGTCACATCCCTCTCCCGTGCCGTGTCCGCCCTGCCTGCCCTACCGGGTCCATACTCCCACCAGTAAGGACGAACACACCGGCCCGTTAGTTCGCGATGCGCACCACCACTTTGCCGTTGTCGCTCTTCGCGGTGACCGTCCGCGCGCTCGCGTCGTCGGTCGGCACGGACACGTCGACGCTGCCGTTGTCGCTCTTCGCGGTCACGGCGTAGGGCGCGCCGGCGGAGGGCAGCTCGATGTCGACGCTGCCGTTGTCGCTGACGGTCTCGACCCGGTCGGGCGCGACGCCGAGGCGCAGCTTCACCGAGCCGTTGTCGGACACGGCCTTCACGGTGGTGGAGGTGATCCGCTCGGTGTCCACCCGGCCGTTGTCGCTCCGCAGGTCCAGGGGGCCGCTGGCGTCCCGGACGACGACCTTCCCGTTGTCGGAGTCGATCTTCAGCGCGGTGCTGAAGCCGCTGGCCGTGACCCCGCCGTTGGCGTCGTTCACGGTGACGTCCACGCCCCGGGGCACCTTGATCGTGTGGCGGCCCTCGCAGTGGCTGGCGACGCCGTCGCAGTCGACCTTCAGGGTCAGCTTGCCGTCCGCCATGCGCCACGACTTGTTGGGCCCGCTGCCGAGCACCACCCAGCCGTCGACCTGCCGGGTCACCTCCACCTCGTCGACGTCGGCCGCGACGATGTCGAGCGGGGTGTTGTCGGACTCGACGGTGAGCGCCTTGCCGCTGAGGGGGAACGTCTTGCGCTCCACGGGGGCGTCGTCGATGTCGGCGCTGCCGCAGCCGGTGAGGGCGGTGGCGCCGACGACGACGGTGGCGACGGCGAGCGCGGTGGCGCGTGCGCGGGTGCGTCCGCGGGCGCGTCCGTGGGCGCGCCCGCCGCGGCGGGCGTTCCTCGGATCCGAGCCCGGCTCCGCTCCCGGCTCCGAGCTGTGCGGCGTCTGCGTCATGACCCTGTTCCCCCTGCTGGTGTGCCGTTGCCTGCTGCGTCTCCCGGGCCGGTCACCACGGCCCCGACCCGATGCCCTCACGCTACGAGCCCCCCACCTCACGCATCGATCCGGCGACCCACCGTCCCCGGGGTGGGGCTAACCCCCGGCCCGTGCCTGCCTCCGCCGCCGCACCCGCCAACGGTTTGGAGCCGGGGGCGGGGGCCCATGTAGGCTGTGCGTTCATCCACGGGTGCGTAGCTCAGGGGTAGAGCGCTGCTCTTACAAAGCAGATGTCGGCGGTTCGAAACCGTCCGCGCCCACCGGTACGAAGGCCCCCAGCCGATCATGGCTGGGGGTCTTCGGCATCCACGGCTGACATCGGCGAAGGCGGTCACTCACGGCCGGGCCCCTCGGCTGTGCCGCTCTTTGCCGTCCTGCCGTTACGGGATGACGGGATGACCGGGCGGTCCGGCACTCACCCGGACATCTGCCTCCAGGTTGACGTGGGCAGTGGCCGACCATTGTCTGAGCGCATGAGAACTGACGACGGCGGGTCGTCCACCGGCGCGCCGGATACGGCTGGTACGCCGTCAGCGGGTGGAAGTGGCACGTCGACGTGGACGACCCGGGTCAGTGTGCTCGTCGCGGTCATCGCCCTGGGGACGTCCGTCTACATGGCGTTCCTCGCCAAGGCCGCCGACGACCGTGCCGAAGAGGCCGAGGACCGAGCCAAGACCGTGCAGGCGCGGGCGGACGAAGCGCAGAAGAAGTCCCAGGCCCAGTTCGTGTCCCACCACTTCGAGACCGACAGCAACGGTGTCCTGACGCGGCTCATCGTGGAGAACCGGGGGCAGATGCCCATCCATGACGTGTTCGTCAATCTGAAGGAACTGGGCTACTACGTGAGGTTCGAACGGATTCCCGGTTGCCGGCAGCAACGCGTCGAGCCGTTGGTGGTCAATGCCGTGGGTGAAGACCAACAAGTCTGGCGGTACGACCTGACCGGTAACAGCACGGTCTCGGTCCGGTTCACCGACGACCAGGGGACCTCGTGGGAGAAGGGCTCGAAGTCCGGCCTCCGCACGATCGACGAGCCGGGCCCGGTGGAGGGGGCGGTGGACGCGAGTCAGGCCTTCGCTCAGAACCAGGCGCACTACCTGGAAGATGTCCCGAACTGCGGCTCGTGACGGATCGTATTTCTGCTCGGGGCGTTGATTCTCGACGAGGCCCTTCCCCGCAAGCGCGGTTGCCGCCACGAGATGGCCTTCCGGGGCGGCGAGTTCACCATCGCCTGCCGCGATCTCGTGGCGGATTGGATCGACGCCGGCTGTCCCGAGGGTGCGGATAGCCGGGCCGGGCCAGAGGCCCGTCAGTCGGGGACGCCCAGGTCCTCGCGCATCAGGCGGTGGAGGGCCGTGAGTTTGGGGGCTGCCGAGTCGAGGGCCGCGTGGGCCCGGGAGGCGGACTCGCCGTCGCGGTCGAGGCCGCGTCCTCCTCCGCCTGGCGGCGCTTGGTCGCCCAGGGCTCCGACGACGGCGGTGAGCATGGCGGCAGTGGCAGCACCCAGGGCGTGACCCCAGCGACCGGCTGCCGTCGGTGGTCGGCTGAGGTGGTGCAGATCGCGGCACGCAGCAGGTTGGTTGACGGAGCGTCAGATTCCGGATTCGCGTAACCTCCGGGAAATCGGGAGGAACGGCGTCAGGGGGCGGGCGTGGCCGTGCGGGCAGGCAAGGCGAGGAAGACGGAGGCGGGGAAGGGCGGCGGCAGGGCGCCCGCCCCGGGGGTCGTGCGGTACGAGGCGCGGGCCATCACCGTCTTCCTGCTGGTCGTGCCGCTCGCCTCGTTCACGTCCATGGCCCTCTGGGCCCGGTTCCCCGACCCCGGGCGGCGGTTCGGGCTGCTGATGCTGTGCCTCGCCGTCGCCGTGCTCGGCCTCGTCGTGCTCGTCCTCTACCGCCTGGTGCGCGGCGGCTGGAGCTCGGGGCAGCTGCTCGCCGCCGTGATACCGCCGAGAGCCGTCGATCCGGCGGACGCGTCCGTTCCCGTGCTGCCGGAGCGAATACCGCGCGGCCTCGGCTGGACCCTCGTCGGCGCGGTGCACGCCGCCGGGCTCACCTGCTGGGGCTTCGGCATGTGGTTCATCACCTCGACCTATCCCGAGGACCGCGGGCCCTGCTCAGCGACACGGAGACCCTGGTCTGGGCCGGCCTCACCCTGCTCGGCGCGGTCGTGCACCTCGTCCGCCGCGGCGGTGGGCTGCGCGGCGGGCTCACCGGCCGGGGCGTCCGGGCCATGCGCGTCACCTACCGGGACGGGTACGTGGTCGGACCCGACGGACGGGCCCGCGCCCGGCTTTCGGTGCCGCGCGTCGCATGGGGTGAGCTGGCCGAGGCGTTCGAGGACCGGGACTTCTGGCTGTGCTGGACCCCGCCCGCCCCGGGACGCCCGCCGCGCCGGCCCGGAGCACCGGCCGGCACCCGCCGCCGCTGCCGTGCGGCGATCGTCACCGACAACGGGCTCGCGATCCGCGCGCATGCCGTGTTCCTGCCCGGGCTCGACCCCGCGGCCGAGGGCGAGCCCGCCGGCGGTCCGGGCGCGCCCGTGGACCCCGCCCGGGCCGTGGCCCCCTTGCCCCACCGGCTGGCGTGGCCCCTCCGGGACCGGTGGGAGTCGGTCGGCTACTTCGCGCTCGCCCTGCTGATGACCGGCGGGCTGATCACCGAGGGCGCGCCGCGTCCGCTGCTCACGGTCGTCGGCGGGGCGGCCGTGCTGCTCGGCGTCAGCCTGATGGGCGACGAGTCGTCCCAGCCGCCCGAGCCGCGCCCGGAGGAGTATCCGATCGAGGCGGCGGCCGTGCTCACCCACGACCAGTACCAGGCGCTGGAACGGCTCCCCGCCCTGCGGCGCCTCGCCCTGGCCGTGCCCGTGGCGGCCGCGGCGGCCATGCTGGTCTGGGTCCTGTGGCCGGGACTCACCGGGCGGACCTGGGCCATGGGCGTCTGCCTCGCGGTCCCCGCCTCGGTGCTGGTGGTGCTGACCGTGCGGCGTGCGCGGTACGGGCGCGTCCGGCTCCGCGGTGTCGCCCGCGCCGAACTCGCCCGTGCCGTACCCGGGCACCCCTCGCGGGCCCTGCCGGTCTCCGTCCAGGAGCCCCGGCGGGCGCGGATCGTGGGGCGTCTCGTCGCCGTGGTCATGGCCTGCTGGTACGGAGGAACGGTCTTCCTGCTGCCGGCCGGTGACGTCACCCAGGACGCCCAGCTCCAGCGGCTGCGCGCGGCGGGGGCGGTCGTCGAGGAGGCGCGGATCGTCTCGGCGCTCGAAACGGAACGGCACTACGGCAAGAACGACACCGGCGGCACCATCCTGGACGGCATCACCCAGCTCGTGCGCTTCGAACTGCCCGACGCCGACGGGGAGATCCGGATCGAGTCCGCGCATGTCCGGAGCGACCCGGGCGACCTCCATGAGCAGGGGCGAACGCTCAAGGTCATCCACGCGCCCTCCGCGCCCGAACTGGGCTTCCGCACCAGCGGGGTGCCCGGCGCCGAGGTCGTCGGGCACGACGAGGCCGGAGCGCAGTCGCACGACTGGCAGCACTACCAGGACGACCTCGACCGGGTGCTCGCCGGATACGCCCTGTCCGGACGCCAGTTGGCGCTCGGCGTCTGCGGGCTTCTGGTGTTCGGCGCGCTGCCGTTCCTCCTTCCGCTGCTGTTCGGCGGCCGGCAGGTGACCGTACTCGCCGGCCACACCCGCGTGCTGCGCGGGACGTTCACCGAGGACGCCTTCGTGGGCGGCGGCCATCGGGTGGTGCTCCGGGGCGGCTCGGCCTACGACCAGCCGCTGGCCCCGCTGCTCGCCGGGGCGTCGGGGCGGTTGTGCTGGGACCCGGGCAGGGGGTCGCCGGTCGTTGTGCCGGGCCAGGGGAGGAACGGCCGGGGGGACGGCCCGGCGGGCGGGGACCCGGCGCATGGAGTGGAAGGCGGTGTGGATCGGGGACAACGGGGTCGCCGTCCACGCGAACGCCGAGTTCGAGGGGGAGCGCGGCGGCACGGAGACGACCGCGGGCGTCCCGGCCGGCGGCCCGGACGCCCCGGTCGACGCGACGGTCCGCGTCCGGACCTGGCACCCGCGCGACGCATGGCCGCTCACCCTCGGGTACGGCGGGATCGGCTGCTACGCGCTCGCTCTCGCCCTGTGCGCCGTCCTGCTCACGGGCGCGGTCACGGGATTCATGCGGCTGGTCGTGGGCGTGCTCGCCCTGCTGCTGTTCGGCGCGGGGGAGGCGCAGCGGACGGGGAGCGGGGAGGAGGGGGTGGAGGGTTCGACGTCGCGGCACTGAAGTCGGCCGGCCCCTTGAACCATGGGGTGCGATCGGGTGGTGCCTCAGTAGGAAAGTGCCCCGGGCGGGAGTGGGCCGATCATGGGGCAACGCGCCCCGAGAGTGAGGGCGTCGGTATTCGGACATCTCTTGTCGGAAGTTGTCCGTACGTCGATCGTTTGTGAATCCGCCCACGTCAGCGGCGTGTGTCCGTGTGATCGGATGGGTCGTATGACGAGGACCCTGTATCTGTTCTGCTCCGCCGCGCCGCCCGTGTTCGACGTGGCCGGGGTGATCGAGCACGCCCAGGCGCGGGGGTGGGACGTGTGTCTCGGGCTGACGCCGAGTGCGGCGCGCTGGGTGGAGAGCAGTATCGACGGGCTCGCGGCGCTGACCGGGCGTCCGGTCCGGGCCTGGTACAAGCAGCCGGGGGAGCCGGACGTGTGGCCGGACCCGGACGTGGTGCTGTTCGCGCCCGTCACGTTCAACAGCCTCAACGCCTGGGCGCTCGGGCTGACCTCGTCGTTCGTGGTGGGGGTGGCCGCCGAGGCGATCGGGAACGGGACGCCGGCGGTGGCGCTGCCGTGTGTGAACGGGGGCCTCGCACGGCACCCGCAGTTCGCGCGCTCGCTGGAGACGCTGCGGGCCGCGGGGGTGACGGTGCTGCACGGAGCGGACGGCGTCGGTGGATTGCCGGCGGGTGAGGTGCCCGGGGAACCATTCCCGTGGGGCCGCGCGTTGGACGCTGTGGGATCACCGTGACGAGGCGGCGGCAGTGGGCCGGTGCCGCACACGGTGGGAGGCAGTCACAGCGGTAACCAGGGGGAATCATGGGACTTTTCGGTAACGCGCACACCGTCAATCCGGCGCAGGCGCAGCAGGAGTACCAGCGGCTGTTCGGGCACGGCGAGCAGGTGCAGGCGGCCTTCCAGCTCATCCGCGACACCATCCTGTTCACCGACCGCAGGCTGCTGCTGGTGGACAAGCAGGGGGTGACGGGGCGCAAGGTCGAGTACCACTCGATCCCGTACCGGAGCATCACGCACTTCGCCGTGGAGACGGCCGGCACCTTCGATCTGGACGCCGAGCTGAAGATCTGGATATCGGGCAGCTCCGTGCCGGTCGAGAAGACCTTCACCAAGGGCGTCGACATCTACGAAGTGCAGGCGATACTCACGCAGTTCGTCGCGCGCTGACCCTGCCCCGGCGCGGGGTGGCGGTCCGGGAGCCGTGACGGGGGCCGCCGTCACGGCGGAGCGCCGACGGCCCCCGGGGCGGGTGCGGGTGCTGGTGCTCAGCGGGTCACGGCTTGCGGGCCACGCCGCAGTACGCGTCCACCGCCGGGGCGGTGTCCTCGGCGTGCTCGGCGTCCTCCTCGGGGCGCCAGGCCGTCACCTGGACGACGCCCGGGGCCGCGAGGTCCAGGCCGTCGAAGAAGCCTCCTATCTCGGCCACGCTGCGCACGTAGTAGGGGACGGCGCCGCTCTGGTTGTACGCGTTGGACGCGGCGATCATGCCCTCGCTCGTCGCCGTGCTGTCGCTGACGACCAGGTGGCTTCCGGACGGCAGGCCCGCCATCAGCCGGTTGATCAGGTCGCGCGCCTGGTCGTAGTCGGCCACGTGGCCCAGGGTGTTGAGGATCATCAGGGCGACGGGCCGGTCCAGGTCGAGGGTGGACCGGGCCGCCTCCAGGATCTTCTCCGGCTCGTACAGGTCCGCGTCCAGGTACGCCGTGTCGCCCTCGGGCGTGCTCGTCAGCAGGGCGCGGGCGTGGGCCAGCACCATGGGGTCGTTGTCGACGTAGACGATGCGCGAGTCCGGGGCGGCGCGCTGGGCCACCTCGTGGGTGTTGTCGGCGGTCGGCAGGCCGGTGCCGATGTCCAGGAACTGGCGGATGCCCTGCTCGTGCGCCAGGTGGCGCACCGCGCGTCCGAGGAAGAGGCGGCTCGTGCGGGCGACGTCGACCAGGCCCGGGAAGATCTGCTTGATGTGATCGCCGGTGTCGCGGTCGACCTGGTAGTTGTCCTTGCCGCCCACGAAGTAGTTCCAGAAGCGGGCGGAGTGCGGCTTGCTCGTGTCGATCCGTGCGCGTATCTCGGCGGCGGCGAGCTGGGGGTCGTGGTCGGACACGAAAGCTCCTTCAGGGCGATGCTTCAGCCGGGGTGACCAAATCTAGACCAGTCGCGAGTGTTGATCACCGTTTCATACGAGGTCAACATGCCCGTAACGAAAGGATCTTGTGCCATGGGAGCATGAACGACGGTGCCGGGAGGGCGCGCTGAGGGCTTCGCGCCGCGCGAAGGAGGAGCCGGTGGTGACGTGGGACTCCGCGCTGACCGGGTTCGGCGCGGGGCTGCTGATCTCCGTCGCCACGGCCCCGGCCGGGGTCTCGGGAGCGGTGTTCCTGCTGCCCGTCCAGGTCAGTGTCCTCGGTGTGCCGAGCCCTGCGGTCACCCCGACGAACCTGCTGTTCAACGTGGTCGCGGGCCCGGGTGCGCTGTTCCGGCACCACCGGGCCGGCCGGCTCGGTGGGACGCTGACCCGGTTGCTGATGCTCGGGGCGGTGCCGGGAGTCGTCGCGGGCGCGGCGGTCCGGGTGTTCGTGGTGCCCGGGCCCGAGGTGTTCCGGCTGATCGTCGCGGGGTTGCTGCTGCCGCTGGGGGTGTGGCTCTGCGTCCGCACGGTCCGCCCGCCCCGTGACGGCCCGCCTCCGGGCGCGCGGGGACCGGCCGCCGGGCTGTCCGCGCGGGCCACGACCGTGCTCGCGGCCGCGGTCGGGGTCGTCGGCGGGGTGTACGGCATCGGCGGGGGCTCGCTCCTCGGGCCGATCCTGGTGGGGCGGGGGATGCCCGTCGCCCGGGTCGCGCCCGCCGCGCTCGCCTGCACCTTCGTGACCTCGGCCGTGGGCGCCTGCACCTACGCGCTGCTGGCCCTCGTCACCCCGGGCACGGTCGGCCCGGAATGGCTCCTCGGCCTGGCATGCGGTCTCGGCGGCCTCGTCGGAGGCTACCTCGGCGCCCATCTCCAGCCCCTGCTGCCGGAGAAGGGCCTGAGACTCCTGCTGGGCGCGCTCGCCTGCGGCGTCGGCACGCTGTACGCGGTCCAGGCGCTGAGCTGACGAGCGTGACGGGGCCGGACCTGCCCGGGCATCGGCGCAGGAGCCGGGCCGGGGCCGACCCGGCCCCCGCCCGGGCCGGAGGCCGCCCGCGCCCGGGCGGCCGCGCACCCCGCCCCGCCCGCGCCCGGGCGGCCGCGTTCCCCGCCCCGGCCGGAGCGGGGCGCGCCCCGGAGGGCCGGTCACGCGTCGTCGGACTCCAGGTCGCCTTCCGTCTCCAGGTAGACCTGGCGCAGGGCCGCCAGCGTGGCCGGGTCGGGCTTTTCCCACATGCCGCGGGATTCGGCCTCCAGGAGGCGTTCGGCGATGCCGTGCAGGGCCCAGGGGTTGGCCTCCTGGAGGAAGGCGCGGTTCTCCGGGTCGAGGACGTAGGTCTCGGTCAGCTTGTCGTACATCCAGTCGGCGACGACACCCGTCGTGGCGTCGTAGCCGAAGAGGTAGTCCACCGTCGCCGCCAGCTCGAACGCGCCCTTGTAGCCGTGGCGGCGCATCGCCTCGATCCAGCGGGGGTTGACCACGCGGGCGCGGAAGACCCGGGAGGTCTCCTCCACCAGGGTGCGGGTGCGGACCGTCTCCGGGCGGGTGGAGTCGCCGATGTACGCCTCGGGGGCCGTGCCCCGCAGCGCGCGCACCGTCGCCACCATGCCGCCGTGGTACTGGAAGTAGTCGTCCGAGTCCGCGATGTCGTGCTCACGGGTGTCCGTGTTCTTCGCGGCCACCGCGATCCGCTTGTACGCGGTCTCCATCTCCTCGCGCGCCGCCCGGCCGTCCAGACCGCGCCCGTACGCGTAGCCGCCCCACACCGTGTACACCTCGGCCAGGTCCGCGTCGGTGCGCCAGTCGCGGGAGTCGATCAGCTGGAGCAGCCCCGCCCCATAAGTACCCGGCCGGGAGCCGAAGATGCGGGTGGTGGCGCGGCGTTCGTCGCCGTGCTCGGCCAGGTCGGCCTGGGCGTGGGCGCGGACGTGGTTCCGTTCCGCCGGCTCGTCCAGGGAGGCCGCGAGGCGGACCGCGTCGTCCAGCAGCCCGATGGTGTGCGGGAACGCGTCCCGGAAGAAGCCCGAGATCCGCAGCGTCACATCGATGCGCGGCCGGCCCAGTTCCTCCAGCGGGATGGCCTCCAGACCGTTCACCCGGCGCGAGGCGTCGTCCCACACCGGCCGGATGCCCAGCAGGGCCAGCGCCTCGGCGATGTCGTCGCCCGCCGTGCGCATCGCACTCGTGCCCCACAGCGACAGGCCGACCGAGACCGGCCAGTCGCCGTTGTCCTCCCGGTAGCGGGTGAGGAGCGAGTCCGCGAGTGCCTGGCCCGTCTCCCAGGCCAGCCGCGAGGGCACCGCCTTCGGGTCGACCGAGTAGAAGTTGCGTCCCGTCGGCAGCACGTTGACCAGACCGCGCAGCGGCGAGCCGGACGGGCCGGCCGGCACGAAGCCGCCGTTCAGCGCGTGCACCGCGTGCGAGAGTTCATCGGTCGTCCGGCCCAGCCGGGGCACCACCTCGGCCGCCGCGAACCGCAGCACGGCCGCCACGTCCTCGCCGTGCTCCGAGGGCACCGCCGCCGGGTCCCAGCCCGCCGCCTCCATCATCTCGACCAGTTCGCGCGCCTTCGCCTCGGCCTCGTCGGCCGAGCGCCGGGTGGCCGCCGACTCGTCCAGGCCGAGGGCCTCGCGCAGCCCCGGCAGCGCGGCCGTGCCGCCCCAGATCTGCCGCGCCCGCAGGATCGACAGCACCAGGTTGACCCGCTCCGGCCCGGTCGGCGCGCCGCCCAGGACATGCAGGCCGTCCCGGATCTGCGCGTCCTTGACCTCGCACAGCCAGCCGTCGACGTGCAGCAGGAAGTCGTCGAAGCCGTCGTCGTCCGGCCGGTCCGCCAGGCCCAGGTCGTGGTCCAGCTTCGCCGCCTGGATCAGCGTCCAGATCTGCGCCCGGATCGCGGGCAGCTTCGCCGGGTCCATGGCGCTGATCTGCGCGTACTCGTCGAGGAGTTGCTCCAGGCGCGCGATGTCGCCGTACGAGTCGGCCCGGGCCATCGGCGGCACCAGGTGGTCCACCAGGGTGGCGTGCACCCGGCGCTTGGCCTGGGTGCCCTCGCCCGGGTCGTTGACCAGGAACGGGTACACCAGCGGCAGATCGCCCAGCGCCGCGTCCGGGGCGCAGGCCGCCGACAGGCCCGCGTTCTTGCCCGGCAGCCACTCCAGGTTGCCGT
This sequence comes from Streptomyces sp. NPDC005805, assembly GCF_040630445.1. Taxonomy (NCBI): domain Bacteria; kingdom Bacillati; phylum Actinomycetota; class Actinomycetes; order Kitasatosporales; family Streptomycetaceae; genus Streptomyces; species Streptomyces sp. NPDC005805. The sequence continues at coordinate 16,288 of NZ_JBEXXN010000075.1, read as the reverse complement.
GCTTGCCCAGGTGGATCATGGCGTCCGCGCCGAAACCGCCGTCGTCCGCGCGCGCCGCGATCCAGCGGTAGGCCGCCAGATAGTGGTGCGAGGGCGGCAGATCGGGGTCGTGGTAGATCGCGATCGGGTTCTCGCCGAAGCCGCGCGGCGGCTGGATGACGACCAGCAGGTTCCCGCGCCGCAGGGCCGCGAGGACGATGTCGCCCTCCGGGTTGCGGGAGCGGTCCAGGAACATCTCGCCCGGCGCGGGCCCCCAGTGCTCCTCCACCGCCTCCCGCAGCTCCGCCGGCAGCGTCGCGAACCAGCGCCGGTAGTCGGCGGCCGGGATACGGACCGGGTTGCGGGCCAACTGCTCCTCGGTCAGCCAGTCCTGGTCGTGGCCGCCCGCCTCGATCAGGGCCCGGATCAGCTCGTCGCCGTCCCCCGACACCAGGCCCGGGATCTCCTCGGCCGGGCCGAAGTCGTAGCCCTCCGCCCGCAGCCGGCGCAGCAGCGCCACCGCCGAGGCCGGGGTGTCCAGGCCGACCGCGTTGCCGATCCGGGAGTGCTTCGTCGGGTACGCGGACAGGACCAGGGCGATCCGCTTCTCCGCGTTCGCGATGTGCCGCAGCCGGGCGTGCCGGACCGCGATCCCGGCGACCCGGGCGGCCCGCTCCGGGTCCGGGACATAGGCGGGCAGGCCGTCCGCGTCGATCTCCTTGAACGAGAACGGCACCGTGATCAGCCGCCCGTCGAACTCGGGCACCGCGACCTGGGTCGCCGCGTCCAGCGGGGAGAGGCCCTCGTCGTTCTCCTCCCACACGGCGCGCGGGCTGGTCAGGCAGAGCGCCTGGAGGACCGGGACGTCGAGGGAGGCGAGCGCGCCCGCGTCCCAGGACTCGTCGTCGCCGCCCGCGGAGGCGTCCGCCGGGCGGGTGCCGCCGGCCGCGAGGACCGTGGTCACCAGGGCGTCCGCGCCGCGCAGCCGCTCCAGCAGCTCGTCCTCGGGGGCGCGCAGGGAGGCCACGTACAGCGGCAGCGCGCGGGCGCCCGCCTCCTCGACGGCAGTGCACAGGGCGTCCACGAAGGCGGTGTTGCCGCTCATGTGGTGCGCGCGGTAGTAGAGGACGGCGACCAGCGGGCCGTCCGGGTTCTCCCGGCGCACCGGGCGCTCCAGCCCGCCCCACGAGGGCGCGGCGGCCGGCGGCTCGAAGCCGTGGCCGGTGAGCAGCACGGTGTCGGCGAGGAAGCGGGCCAGCTGCTCCAGGTTGGCCGGGCCGCCGTGCGCGAGGTAGGCGTGCGCCTCGGCGGCGATGCCGATGGGGACGGTGGACGTCTCCATGAGCTGGGCGTCCGGGGCCTGTTCGCCGGTCAGGACGACGACCGGGCGGTCCTGCGCGAGGAGTTGGTCGATCCCCTCCTGCCAGGCGCGCAGCCCGCCGAGGAGGCGCACCACGACGAGGTCGCTGCCCTCCAGCAGGCCGGGCAGGTCGTCGAGCGGGAGCCGGGACGGGTTCGCGTAGCGGTACGAGACCGGGCCGCCGGCCGCGCGGGCGCTGAGCAGGTCGGTGTCGGAGGTCGACAGGAGCAGGATGCGGGTGGCGGGCTGCGGGTCGCCGCTCTGCGAGGTCGGCTGCGGGCCGGTCTCCGGGGTGGTGGGCTGCGTGGTGTCCTGGGACGGGAGCGTCATGCGACAGCTGGCCTTCCTCGGGGTTTCCGCGCCCCGGGCGGTGGAGGACGGCGGGAGTTCCTGGCTCACCCGGCGGGCCGCGCGTGCTGCGCGACTGCCGGGCTCACAGTGGCGGGACCGCGCCGGAATCGCACCGGGCTTCCTCCCCTGACGCCGTCATCGGCGGTGACGGACCGTGTGGTCCGCCGCTGAGCATAGTAAGGGCCGTCACGTCCTCCGGAGCAGGGCGCCTTGTGTGAGGGTCGGTATGCTCGCCGCCATGCCTCCGCCCCCCGTCAACCGCCTGAACCGGGACGAAACACCCGGTCGGGACCACCGGGACCGTGGCGACGCGCCCGCCCCGGCCGGGGGAGCGCCCGCACGGGACCGGGGCGACGCCTGCCCCGGGGCGCTGCGGCTGCACACGGCGGACGACGGCGCGCTGGCCCGGATACGCGTCCCCGCCGGGGTCCTCGACGCGCGCCAGGCGTACGCCCTCGCGGACGCGGCGGACCGGCTCGGCGACGGCGCACTCGACATCACCTCCCGCGGCAACCTCCAGCTGCGGGGCCTCGGGGCCTCCTGCGGCGGGGAGTTGGCCGCGCTGCTCGACACGGTGGGCCTGCTGCCCGCGCCCGGCCACGAACGCGTCCGCAACATCGTCGCCTCCCCGCTCTCCGGGCTCGACGGCCGAGGGCACCTGGACGTACAGCCCCTCGCCCGCGCCCTGGACGCCGAGCTGTGCGCGAGCGCGCGGGCGACGGCGCTGTCCGGGCGCTTCCTCTTCGCCCTCGACGACGGGCGCGGGGACATGGCGGACCTCGCCGCGGATGTGACGTTGATCGCAGAGCGGGCGGGGGCCGCCGCCGGGGGCGCCCCCGGGGTGGTCGTGCGGGCCGGGGAGCCGTCGGGCGTGCGGGTGGCCGCGCCGGACGGGCCGCGCATGATGATCGTCGCGGCGGAGGCGTTTCTCGACGCGGTGGACGCGAGCGGGACCGGTGCCTGGCGGGTGCGTGAACTCCCGCCCGCGCAGGGCCCCTCGGGGGAGGCGCTGGCCGCGCGGGCCGCGCAGGCGGGGATACGGGCGGAGGCGGCGCCGGTGCTGCCGGTGGCCGCCGTGCCCGGTCAGGGGCCGGTTCCGGTTCCGGGGGCGTACGGGTGTGTGCTCGCGCCCCTGGGACGCCTCACCAGCGCGCAGTGGCGGCTGCTCGCCCGGACCGCCGAGCGCCAGGGGACGGGGGAACTCCGCGTCACGCCCTGGCGCGGTGTGGTCCTGCCCGGCGTCCCCGCCGACCGCCTCGCCGCGCTCGCCGTCGCCGGACTCGTCACCGACCCGGCGTCCCCCTGGCGGGGCGTCGGCGCGTGCACCGGGCGGCCCGGCTGCGGCAAGGCGCTCTCCGACGTACGGGCCGACGCCGCCGAACTCGTGGGCGTGACGCGGCTCCTGGGCGCGGCCCAGGGACCGGGTGGTGGCCTTCCTGTGTACCTCTCCGGCTGCGCCCGCCGCTGCGGCCACCCGCGCGGGGCGTGGGCGGACGTCGTCGCGACCGGCGACGGACAGTACGACCTGGCCGTGCACGGCGTCCCCGGTCCCGGCGGGGCGGGCCTCGGGCTCGACGCGCTGGCGGGCGCGCTCGCGGCGGTGCCGGCTGCCGCCGGGGGTGGTGGCGGGCCCGGTCCGGGCCCGCACGTTCCCGGCCCGCCCGGCGGGGACCCGTCCGGTGGCGGCCCGTCCGGCCCGTCCGGTGGCGACCGCGCGCACCCCCTCAGCCCCCTCCCCGAGTAGCGACGACGAAGTGAGCGAGAGCACCGTGTTCGAGTACGAGAAGGACGGGGCGGAGATCTACCGCCAGTCCTTTGCCACGATCCGCGCCGAGGCGGACCTGACCGGCCTGCCCGCCGAGGTGTCGCAGGTGGCGGTCCGGATGATCCACGCCTGCGGCATGGTCGACCTCGTGCGCGACCTCGCGTACTCGCCGGGGGTCGTCCTGCGGGCCCGCGAGGCCCTGCGCGCGGGCGCCCCGATCCTGTGCGACGCGCAGATGGTCGCCAGCGGCGTCACCCGCAAGCGACTGCCCGCCGACAACGACGTGGTCTGCACGCTCTCCGACCCGTCCGTGCCCGCGCTCGCCGAGAAGCTCGGCACCACCCGGTCCGCCGCCGCGCTGGAGCTGTGGCGCGACCGGCTGGAGGGCTCGGTCGTCGCCGTCGGCAACGCGCCCACCGCGCTGTTCCGGCTCCTGGAGATGATCGCCGAGGGCGCGCCCCGGCCGGCCGCGGTGATCGGCGCTCCGGTCGGCTTCATCGGCGCGGCCGAGTCCAAGGATGCGCTCGCCGCGTCTCCGCTCGGCCTGGAGCACCTGGTGGTGCGCGGGCGCCGGGGCGGCAGTGCGATGGCGGCGGCGGCGGTCAACGCGATCGCGAGCGAGGCGGAATGAGCATCGACGGGACCACCGACGGGACCACCGACGGGACCACCACGTCCACCACGTCCACCACGTCCACCACGTCCACCACGTCCACCACGTCCGCCGCGTCCGTGCCCGGCGGAGCGCCGGGTTCCGCGCCCGGATCGGGTTCCATGCCCGGATCGGGTTCCATGCCCGGATCGGGTGACGCCTCCGGACCGCGTGACGCCTCCGGACCGCGTGACGCCGCCGCGTCGGGCAGCGCGCCCGGGACGGCCCCCCGCACCGGGCGGCTCTACGGTGTCGGGCTCGGCCCCGGCGACCCCGAGCTGATGACCCTGCGGGCCGCCCGGGCCATCGCCGAGGCCGACGTCGTCGCGTACCACTGCGCGCGCCACGGACGTTCCATCGCCCGGTCCATCGCCGCCCCGCATCTGCGCCCCGAGCAGATCGAGGAGCGCCTGATGTACCCGATCACCGTCGAGACCACCGACCACCCCGGCGGCTACCGGGGCGCGCTCGACGACTTCTACGAGGAGGCCGCCGCCCGGCTCGCCGCGCACCTCGACGCGGGCCGCACGGTCGCCGTCCTCGCCGAGGGCGACCCGTTCTTCTACGGCTCCTACCAGCACATGCACAAGCGGCTCGCGCACCGCTACCCCACCGAGGTCATCCCCGGCGTCACCTCGATCAGCGCCTCCGCCGCCCGGCTCGGCACCCCGCTCTGCGAGGCGGAGGAGGTCCTCACCGTCATCCCCGGCACCCTGCCGGAGGACGAGCTGACCGCGCGCCTCGCCGCGACCGACTCCGCGGTGGTGATGAAGCTCGGCCGCACCTTCCCGGCCGTCCGCCGCGCGCTGGAGACCTCGGGCCGGCTGGCCGAGGCCCGGTACGTGGAGCGCGCCACCATGAGCGGTGAACGCACGGGCGCGCTCGCGGACATCGACCCGGAGAGCGTGCCGTACTTCTCCGTCGCGGTGGTGCCGAGCCGGATCGCGAACCGGACCGCCCACCCAGGCCCCGGCGCCGTCCCGCGCGACGGGCAGGCGCCCGGTGAGGTCGTGGTCGTCGGGACCGGGCCGGCCGGGCCGCTCTGGCTCACCCCCGAGACCCGGCGGGCCCTCGCCGACGCGGACGAACTCGTCGGCTACACCACTTATCTGGACCGGGTCCCGGTGCGCCCCGGGCAGATCCGGCACGGCTCGGACAACAAGGTCGAGTCCGAACGCGCCGAGTTCGCCCTCGACCTGGCCCGCCGGGGCCGCCGCGTCGCGGTCGTGTCCGGCGGCGACCCCGGGGTGTTCGCCATGGCCACGGCCGTGCTGGAGGTCGCCTCGGAGGAGCGGTACACGGACGTGCCCGTCCGCGTCCTGCCCGGTGTCACCGCCGCGAACGCCGCCGCCGCGAAGGCGGGTGCGCCGCTCGGCCACGACTACGCGGTCCTCTCGCTCTCCGACCGGCTCAAGCCGTGGGAGGTCATCGCGGAGCGGCTGCGCGCGGCGGCGGCGGCGGACCTGGTGCTCGCGCTCTACAACCCCGGCTCGCGCAGCCGTACCTGGCAGGTCGGCAAGGCGCGCGAACTGCTGCTGGAGCACCGGGCGCCGGACACGCCGGTGGTGCTCGGCCGGGACGTGGGCGGGCCGGAGGAGAGCGTGCGGATCGTGCGCCTCGCCGAACTCGACCCGGCGCAGGTCGACATGCGGACGATCCTGCTGGTCGGCTCCTCGCAGACGCGGATGGTGCGGCGGGGCTGGAGCGGCGGGGCCGGGTCCGGGGGGCGGGAGATCGTCTGGACGCCCCGCCGGTACCCGGAGTAGCCGGGAGCCGTCACAGGGACCGGGCCCAGGCGGCGGCCTCCTCCGGGGTGGCCGCCGCGAGGACGCCCTCCGGGACCGGCGGGCGGCGGACGACCACCACGGGGACGCCCGCCTCCCGCGCGGCCGTCAGCTTGGGCGCGGTCGCCGCGCCGCCGCTGTCCTTGGTGACCAGGACCTCGATCCGGTGGCGGCGCAGCAACTCGCGTTCCCCGTCGAGGGTGAACGGCCCCCGGTCCAGCAGCACCTCCAGGCGCGGCGGGCACGGGCCCTCGGGCGGGTCGACGGAACGGACCAGGAACCAGGCGTCCGTGACGTCGGCGAACGCGGCGAGCCCCATCCGGCCGGTGGTCAGGAACACCCGCTCGCCGAGGGCGCGGGCGGTCCCGGCGGCCTCGTCGAGGGAGCCGACCGGGTGCCAGTCGTCGCCCGCCACCGGTGCCCAGCCGGGCCGGCGCAGGGCCAGCAGGGGAACATGGGCGTCGGCGGCGGCCACGGCCGCGTGGAAACTGATCGCACGGGCGAAGGGATGGGTGGCGTCGATGACCGCGTCCACCGCGTGCGCGCGCAGCCAGCGCGTGAGGCCGGCGGGGCCGCCGAAGCCGCCGATCCGGACCTCGCCGGGCGGGGTCCGGGGCGCGGCGACCCGGCCGGCGAGGCTGCTGGTGACGCGCACGCCGTCTGCGTGCAGCAGTTCGGCGACGCGGCGGCCCTCGGTGGTGCCGCCGAGGACGAGTACGTGGGCGGTGTGGCCGGGGCGGCGGGCGGGGCGGGCGTGTGGGCCGGTGGGTGGTAGCGGCATGGGGTTCGTCCATGGGTGAGGCGGGGGCGGTGTCCGGTGCGGGCCCGGCGTCGGGGGCGTCGGCGTCCGGGCGGGACGCCCAACTCAAGCACACCGGGTTGCGGCCCGGCTGGACGACCGGGGCCTGCGCGACGGCCGCGACCACGGCCGCGTACACGGCCCTGCTGACCGGGGAGTTCCCGGACCCGGTGACCATCACGCTGCCGAAGGGGCAGACCCCGGCGTTCGCGCTCGCGGTGGAGTCCCTGGACGCGGGGGGTGCGGGCGGGGGCGGGGAGGGCGCCGGGGCGGTGGCCATGGCCGGGGTGGTGAAGGACGCGGGCGACGACCCGGACGTCACCCACGGCGCGCTGGTCCGGGCGACGGTACGGGTGCTGCCCGCCGGGTCGGGGGTGGTCTTCCGCGCCGGTCCGGGCGTGGGCACGGTGACCCGGCCGGGGCTGCCGCTGGACGTGGGCGAGCCCGCGATCAACCCGGTGCCCCGGGAGATGATGCGCGCGCATGTCGCGCGGGTGGCGGAGCGTTACGGGGGCGGCGGGGACGTGGAGATCACCGTCTCCGTCGACCACGGCGAGGAGATCGCCCGGTCCACGTGGAACCCCCGGCTGGGCATCCTCGGCGGGCTGTCCGTGCTGGGCACGACCGGGATCGTGGTGCCGTACTCCTGCTCGGCGTGGATCGACTCCATCCGGCGCGGGGTGGATGTGGCGCGTGCGGCGGGGCGGACGCATGTGGCGGGGTGCACGGGGTCCACGTCGGAGAAGACGGTGGTCGCGCTGTACGGGCTGCCGGAGGACGCGCTCCTGGACATGGGGGACTTCGCGGGCGCGGTCCTCAAGTACGTGCGCCGGCATCCGGTCGAACGGCTCACGGTGTGCGGGGGGTTCGCGAAACTGTCGAAGCTGGCGGCGGGGCATCTGGACCTGCACTCGGCGCGGTCGCAGGTGGACAAGGGGTTCCTGGCGGAGCTGGCGCGGACGGGCGGGGCGGACGAGGAGCTGGTGGCGGCGGTCGCCGGGGCGAACACGGGGCTGGCGGCGCTGCGGTTGTGCGAGGCGGCGGGGGTGCCGCTGGGGGACCTGGTCGCGGCGGAGGCGCGGGACCGGGCGTTGGAGGTGCTGCGGGGCGCGCCGGTGGCGGTGGACGTGGTGTGCGTGGACCGGGCGGGGGTCGTGGTGGGGCGGTCGTCGGTGCGGTAGCCCTGCGGGGCGCTTCTGCGGGGGCGTTGCTTGTGCGGGGCCCGGTCCGGGACGCTGGTCCCGTGGCCCCTCCGGGGCTCATGCACGGGACGCGCGGCCTGCCCACCCGGCTTCCGGGCCACGCCGCACGTCCCGTACACGACCCCTGCACGGCCCCGGCCTCCCCACCATGGCTGAGCTGCGCTGCTACGCGCGGGAGGGGGCACGGGCAACGGCCGGCCGATGGCCGAGGTCGGGGGGCGGGGTCGGCTACGCGCGGGGCCGGTGACACGGGGAGGGGCGCGGGTCGCCGGACACCTCCTACGGACGGGCTCGGTCGGGGGAGTAGAGGTGGCTGTCGGGGAACTGGGTGGCGGCCAGGGTGCGGCCGACGAGGATGACCGCGGTGCGGGTGATGCCCGCCGCCTTGAGCTGTGACGCGATGTCCCCGAGGGTGCCGCGCAGGACGAGTTCGTCCGGGCGGCTGGCCATCGCGACGACGGCCGCCGGGCAGTCCGCCCCGTAGTGGGGGAGGAGTTCGTCGACGACCCGGTCCGCGTAGCGGGCCGCGAGGTGGAGGACGAGGAGGGCGCCGCTGCGGCCCAGGGTGGCCAGGTCCTCGCCGTCGGGCATCGGGGTGGCCTGCTGGGCGACGCGGGTCAGGATGACGGTCTGGCCGACCGTGGGGACGGTCAGTTCCCGCTTGAGCGCGGCGGCCGCCGCGGCGAACGCGGGGACGCCCGGGACGACTTCGTACGGGATGCCCGCCGCGTCCAGCCGCCGCATCTGTTCGGCGACGGCGCTGAAGACGGCCGGGTCGCCGGAGTGGAGGCGGGCCACGTCGTGGCCCGCCTCGTGCGCGCGGACCAGTTCGGCGGTGATCGCGTCCAGGTCGAGGTTCGCTGTGTCGACCAGGCGCGCGTCCGGCGGGCATTCGGCGAGGAGTTCCCGGGGCACGAGGGACCCCGCGTACAGGCAGACACCGCAGGCCGCGAGGGTGCGCGCGCCCCGGAGGGTGATGAGGTCGGCCGCCCCGGGGCCCGCGCCGATGAAGTACACGGTCATGACTGCTCTCCAGACTTGGTGACGGACCACTGGGTGACGGGCATGGCCTGGCGCCAGCCGGTGAAGCCGCCGACGGGGACGGCGTGGGCGACCGCGAGGCGGGTCAGCTCGCCGCCGTGGGCGCGGTGCCAGGTGGCGAGGAGGGCCTCGGACTCCAGGGTGACCGTGTTGGCGACGAGCCGGCCGCCCGGCGGGAGGGCGTCCCAGCAGGCGTCCAGGAGACCGGGCGCGGTGAGGCCGCCGCCGATGAACACCGCGTCGGGGCGCGGGAGTCCGGTGAGGGCGCCGGGCGCGGCCCCGGTGACCACGCGCAGGCCGGGGACGCCGAGGGTGTCCGCGTTGCGGGTGATCCGGGCCGCGCGGGCGGGGTCGCGTTCCACGGAGACGGCCCGGCAGTCGCGGTGGACGCGCAGCCACTCGACGGCGACGGAACCGGAGCCGCCGCCGACGTCCCAGAGGAGTTCGCCGGGCGCGGGGGCGAGGGCGGCGAGGGTGGCGGCGCGGACATGGCGCTTGGTGAGCTGGCCGTCGTGCTCGTAGGCGTCGTCGGGCAGGCCGGGGGCGGCGGAGAGGCGGGGGGCCGCGGGGTCGCGGCGGCAGTCGAGGGCGAGGGTGTTCAGCGGGTCGCCGGGGGGCTCGTCCCAGGTGGCGGCAAGCCCGTCGCGGACGTGCTCGGCGGGGCCGCCGAGCTGTTCGAGGACGCGTATCCGGGTGGGCCCGAAGCCCCGGTCCCGCAGCAGGGCCGCGACCTCGGCCGGGGTGGCGGCGCCCGCGCTGAGGACGAGGACCCGGCGGCCGTGGTGGAGGGCGGCGGCGAGGCGGGCGGTGGGGCGGCCGACGAGGCTGACGACCTCGGTGTCCTCGACGGCCCAGCCAAGGCGCGCGCAGGCGTGGGAGAGGGCGGAGGGGTGCGGCAGGACGCGCAGCGCCTCGGGGCCGAGTTCCTCGGTGAGGGCGCGGCCGATGCCGTAGAACATGGGGTCCCCGCTGGCGAGGACCGCGATCCGGCGTCCGGCGTGCTCGGCGAGGAGGCGGGGGACGGCGGGCCGCAGCGGGCTGGGCCAGGGCACGCGCGCGCCGGGGCACTCGGGCGGCAGCAGGGCGAGCTGGCGGGGGCCGCCGACCAGGACCTCGGCGCCGAGGAGCGCGTCCCGGGCGGCGGGGGAGAGCCCGGGCCAGCCGTCGGCCCCGATCCCGACGACGGTCACGGCGGGGGTGGGGGCGGAAGGCGGTGGTGCGGGCGTCACGGGGCGGGTCCTCGGGCAGGTGGTCAGGGGCGGTCGCCGCACTCTAACGGGCCGGTCGGGCGGGCGGTCGCCCGCTGTCAGTGGTGCGCGGCACACTGGGAGGCATGTGCCGCAGCATCAAGACCCTTCGCCCGCCCGTCCTCCCCGAGGAGGCCACCGAGGAGGACATGCGCGCCGCCGCCCTGCAGTACGTGCGCAAGGTCTCCGGCTTCCGCGCCCCCGCCGCGCACAACCGCGAGGTCTTCGACCGCGCGGTGGCGGAGATCACCGAGGCCACCCGCAGACTCCTGGAGGATTTGGAGGTGCGGGGCGCTACGCGGCGGGGGTCCGCGCCGGACGCCGCATGACGTAGGCGGCGAGGAGCCCTGCGGCGACCAGCGCGAGGACGGAGACCGCCGCGCCGACCCAGCTCGCGCCGAGCCACTGGCCGCCGAACCAGCCGAGGCCCACGCTGTAGGCCGCCCACACCAGCCCGGCCAGTGCCGACCAGGGCAGGAACTCGCGGACGGTGCGCCGGGCCGCGCCCGCGCCGAGGGAGACCACCGAGCGTCCGGCGGGGGCGAACCGGGCCACCACGACCAGGGCGCCGCCGCCCCGGCTGAGGGCCGCGCCGAGACGTTCCTGCGCCTTGGTGAGCCGCCGGGACCGGGCCAGGGCCCGGTCGAAGCGGGCCCCGCCGCGCCAGGCGAGCCGGTAGGCGACGAGGTCCCCGAGGACGGAGGCGGTGGCCGCGCAGAGCAGCAGCACGAGGAGGGAGGGGACTTCGGTGCGGACGTCGCCGTTCGCGGTGGTCCCGGCCGCCGCCGCGGTCGCCGCGGTGATCACGAGGACGCCGCTGGGGAGGACGGGCAGGAAGACGTCGAGCAGGACGGACAGGGCCACGACGGCGTAGATCCAAGGGCTGCCGGTCAGCGCCCCCAGCGTCTCCAGCACCAGGCTCTCCCCGTTCCGGCGGCTAGGACCTGTGCCGGCCGCGCGGTGCGGCCAGGGCGCCGGAGTGTCGTACAGCGTACGCGGGCGCGCGGGTCCGGGTTCCGCAGGGGTGCGGGATGTCGCGGATGGACGCGGATGCGGGGAACAGCCGTACGGGCGGGTGGGCGCCCGGTGGCCGGAAACGCCCGTGTGCCCGGTCCCCTCCGCCGATGGGGACCGGGCACACGGTTCGCGCGGGGCGGCCGGATCAGACGGTGGCCGGGGTCTGCTCCGGCTCCTTGCGGGTGCTCTCGGCGGCCGTGACGCGGCCGCGGAACAGCCCGTCCAGCGCCAGGGCGCCGGGGCCGGTGAACACCAGCAGCAGGAACGCCCAGCAGAACATCGCGGACGCCTCGCCGCTGTTCTCCAGCGGGAACAGCGCCTCGGGCTGGTGGACCTTGAAGTAGGCGTACGCCATCGAGCCGGAGGCGACGAAGGCGGCGCTGCGGGTGCCTATGCCGAGCATCACGAGGCCGCCCGCGACGAGTTGGATGACCGCGGCGTACCAGCCGGGCCAGGTGCCGGCCTCGACGGTGCCGCCGCCGTGGGCGCCGCCGAGGACGCCGAAGAGGGAGGCGGCGCCGTGGCAGAGGAAGAGCAGGCCGACGACGATCCGGAACAGGCCGAGGGCGTACGGCTGGGCGCCGTTCAGCCGCTCGGTCAGGCCCGGGGAGGTGGGGGGCGTGGCGGACATGGGGCTCCTTCGGTTGGGGACGGACGGAACCGATGAGCCGACAGGTTAGGGGTGCCTCACTCACACTTGCAAGTTCAACAAAAAGGTCTTGGCCGGTTCCCGCCCCTCGGCCGGGGCCGGGCGGAGGGGTGTCAGGGCCTGTCCGGAGCGGGTTCGGCGGGAGTGAGGTCCTCGTGCAGGACCGTCGCCATCCGGACACCGCCCTGCTCTCGCTCCGCCCGCTCCAGGCGCAGCCGCGCGACCCGCCCGCGCAGGGCGAGGGTCATCAACTGATTGCCGAACCAGGGCCCGCCGGTGCGCTTCCAGCGGATGTCCGGCCGCTCCACCCGGCCGTGCCGGGCCAGCAGATGGCCGATGCCCCGGGCGAACTCGCTCCAGCCGAAGCGGAATCCGACGCGCATCACCGCGGGCACCGAGTTGTGCAGCGGGGAGCAGGTCAGCTGGTACACCCGCGCCGACGGGCGCCGTCCCGCCGGCCACCAGGGCCGGGCCACATAGGCGTGGTGCACGTCACCGGAGAGCACACAGACCGTGGCCGGGGCATGGGGGCCGCCGCCACCCGCCTCGGCGACGAGAGAGGTCAGCCGCGCGAAGGAGGAGGGGAAGGCCGCCCAGTGCTCCAGGTCCGCCGCCCGGCGCAGCTTCTCCCCGAACCGCGCCCAGCGGGCCCCGCGTTCGCCCCGGCAGAGTGCCGCGTGCCACGCCTCGGTGAAGTGGATCATCGGCGGCAGCAGCCAGGGCAGGGAGGTGCCGATCAGCAGGTGGTCGATGTCCTCGGGGGCGTCCAGGGCCTGTTGGCGCAGCCAGTCGGCCTCGGCGGCGTCGAGCATCTCCCGCTGCTGCTCGTCCAGGACGCGCGCCGCCCGGGTGTCCACCATCAGCACCCGGGTGCGCCCGAAGTCGCGGCGGTAGCTCCAGCGGACCGAGGCCGGGTCGGCGTCGGCCCGCTCGGCGAAGGCGCGCAGCGCCGCCGTCCCGTCCTCGGCCGCCCGCACCCGCGCGTACACCTCGTCGGCGGCGAGTTCGGCGGGGGAGAGGTTCCCCAGGTGCTGGTGCACCCAGTACGACATCAGCCCGCCCATGATCCGCTCCTGCCACCAGGGGGTGGCGCGCATGTCGGCGAGCCACGCCTCGCTGGTGTTCCAGTCGTCGATGACGTCGTGGTCGTCGAAGATCATGCAGCTCGGCACGGTCGAGAGCAGCCAGCGCAGCCCGGGGTCGAGCCAGGACTCCTCGTAGAGCCGGGTGTACTCGGCGTAGTCCGCGACCTGGTCGGGCGGGGCGTCGGCGCCCGTGCCGCGGGACGCGCGGTGTCCGGCGATCCACCGCCGGGTGGCCTCGGAGGTCTCGTCCGCGTAGACCTGGTCGCCGAGGAGGAGCAGGACGTCCGGGCGGCGGGCGCCGGGGTCGGCGGCGAGGTGGGTGGCCAGGGCGTCCAGTACGTCCGGGCCGACCGGGTCGTGGGTGCCCGCCGCGGGCGCGGCCCAGCGGCAGGAGCCGAAGGCCACGACCGCGTCGTCGGTGCCCGGGACCGGGGTGCGGATGGTGCTCGGCGGATAGCGCGAGTCGGGCTCGGGCCACACCCGGTCGCCGTCGAGCAGCACCTCGTAGGGCGTCTCGGCGCCGGGGGTGAGCCCGGTGACCACGACCAGGGCGTAGTGGTGCCCGGCGACCGTGAAGGTGTCGCAGGAGCCGCCGCCCCTCTCGCACCGGACCTCCACGGCGCACGGGCGGTCCGCCTCCACCCAGACGGTGGCGGTGGTGCCGGTCTCCCAGTCGACCTGGCGCAGCAGCGGGCCCAGGCGCAGTGAGGTCATCACGGTCCCCTTCCCTCGCGTCGTACCGTACGGAACGAGCGGGCGGGGCGACACCGTTCCGCCCCGCCCTCCTCGCGTGTCCGTGTGCCCGGTTCCGGCGGGGACTGTCGGCGCTCCCCGGGCCCGCCCGGGGAGCGCCGACGCCCGGGAGGGTCAGCAGCCGTTCAGGATCGACTGGAGGGCGCTCTTCTCGGCGGAGTCCACCTTCAGCGCCCAGTAGTGCTTGGTGTGCACCCACATCCGGGCGTACATACAGCGGTAGGAGGTCGTCGGCGGCAGCCACTTGGCGGGGTCCTTGTCGCCCTTGGCCTGGTTGACGTTGTCGGTGACCGCGATGAGCTGCGGGCGGGTGAGGTCGTTGGCGAACTGCTGGCGCTTGGCCGTGGTCCAGCTGTTGGCCCCGGAGCGCCACGCCTCGGCCAGCGGCACCACATGGTCGATGTCCACGTCGGACGCGGCGGACCAGGTGGCGCCGTCGTACGGGGAGAACCACGTGCCGCTGACCGCCGCGCAGGCGGAGTCCTGCTGCACGTTGGAGCCGTCGCGCTTGAGGACGACCTCGCGGGTGTTGCAGGCCCCCGACTGGGTGATCCAGTGCGGGAAGAGGTCCCGGCTGTAGCCGCTGCCGGAGCCCTCGGCCGCCACGGTCAGCTGGCCGAGGTAGGTGCGGGCGGTGGCGGCGCTGACGGGGGTGGGCGGAGCGGCCTGGGCGGCGGGGGCCGTGGCCAGCAGGCCGGTGGCACCGATGACGGCGGCGGTCGCGAAGACGGCGGAACGACGGAATTGACGCGCGTAGACACGAATCATGCGAACTCCTCGGAAGTGGGGGAGAACTGGCCTCTCCCGCGCGTGGGGACCGCGCGGGAGGTGCCCGGGGGCACGGCCATGCTGGCGGCGCGAGGTTGCACGGGGATGGGCGCCGGGTAACAGGGTGACGACATGAGCACGTCACATCAAGAGTTCTGACGCTCCGGCACGAAGCCTTCACCGGCGTAGGGTTGCGCCGTGCTGCTGCCGGTGAACGTGACACTCGGGGCCGTACTGGCCGTCCTCCTCGTGGTCGCCGCGACCGTCGTCGCCCTCGCGCACCTCGGGCCGCCGCGCCGGACCGTGGTCGCCGGAGTGCGCGCCGCCGTCCAACTCGCCGCCGTCTCCCTGGTGATCGGCTGGGTCGTGGACGCGGTGCCGCTGCTCCTGGCCTTTCTGTTCCTGATGTATGCGGTCGCCGTGCGCACCTCGGGGCGGCGCATCACCCCGGGGCCCGGCTGGTGGTGGACCGGGGTCCCGATCGCGGCGGGTGTCGCGCCCGTCGTCCTCGCCCTGCTGCTCACCGGGCTGGTGCCGGTGCGGGGCATCGCGCTGATCCCGGTGACCGGCATCCTCATCGGCGGGGCGCTCACCGCGACCGTCCTCGCCGGCCGCCGGGCGCTGGACGAACTGGAGCAGCGGCGCGGTGAGGTCGAGGCCGGGCTCGCCCTCGGGCTGACGGAACGCGACGCCCGCCTGGAGGTCGCCCGGACGCCCGCCTCGGACGCCCTGCTCCCGGGGCTCGACCAGACCAGGACCGTGGGCCTGGTCACCCTGCCGGGGGCCTTCGTGGGGATGCTGCTGGGCGGCGCGTCACCGGTGGAGGCGGGGGCGGTGCAGCTCTTCGTGCTGGTCGCCCTGATGGCGGTGCAGGCCGTCGCGGTCGCCGTGGTGCTGGAGCTGGTGGCCCGCGGACTGCTGCGCCGGCCCGCGCGGGACGAAGGTCCCTGCCGGGACGGCGAGGGGATCGCGTAGGGTGGACGGCGCAGAAGGGGAGTAGCTCTTCGCCGGAACGTCGACATACTGCCGGGCCTCGTGCCCGGCCGGCGCCCGGAGGCGGTGGCCCAGCCACCCGCCAGCGAGACCTTCGGCCGCAGTGTCCATGCATGCATTCATGGCGCTGCCGTGCCGAAGCGACCCCTGGAACGCTCAGGACTCTCGGCAGGGCCGCGCCCGACCGATTGAGGAAACCCTTCCATGATCAGCTTCACCGTCATGGCGATCACCTTCGGCGTCGTCTTCCTCGCCGAACTGCCCGACAAGACCGCGCTCGCCGGTCTGATGCTCGGCACCCGCTACCGCGCCTCCTATGTCTTCGCCGGGGTCGCCGCCGCCTTCGCCGTGCACGTCGCCCTCGCCATCGCGGCCGGAAGCGTGCTCACCCTGCTGCCGCACCGGCTGGTGCAGGCGGTAGTGGGCGTGCTCTTCCTCGCGGGCGCGCTGATGCTGCTGCTGAAGAGGGACGACGGCGACGAGGAGAGCGTCAAGGCCCCGGCCGACCAGTCCTTCTGGAAGGTCTCCGGGGCGGGCTTCATGCTCATCCTGGTCGCGGAGTTCGGCGATCTGACGCAGATCATGACCGCGAACCTGGCCGCCCGTTACGACGACCCGGTCTCCGTCGGCCTCGGCGCGGTGCTCGCGCTCTGGGCGGTCGCGGCCATCGGCATCCTGGGCGGGCGCACCCTGATGAAGTACGTGCCGCTGCGGCTGATCACCAAGGTGGCGGCGGCGCTGATGTTCGCGCTGGCGGCGTTCAGTCTGTACGAGGCCGCCGTGGGCTGACACACGGAAGCGGGGCCGGACCGGGAGGCTGAACGCCCCTCCCGGTCCGGCCCC
>NZ_JBEXXN010000074.1:0-30487 GCF_040630445.1 Streptomyces sp. NPDC005805 | reverse complement strand
CCCGGCCCCGGCCCCGGCCCCCGGCGCCTGCCCGTGCCCCGGCACGGCAGGCGCCGCGCGCCGTTTCGGCCCGGTCCCGGGTCGGCCCCCTGACCGCGCCCGTCAAGAGCCCGGTCCCGGTCGGGGCCTCGGCGCGCCCGTCAAGGGGCCGGCGCACCCGTCCGGGCGGCCGGGGCGGGGACATGGCCCAGCGCCGGGCGGCAGGCCGCCAGGACCGCGCGGTGGACGGCCCGGGCCAGGCGGGCGCCCCAGAGGGAGCGGGGTCCGGCGAAGGGTTCGGCGGAGGTGCCCGGGACGGGGAGGGCCGCCGCCACGCACACCGCGTCCGTCGGTGTGCCGGACGCGTCCGCCCCCGCGTCCAGCAGGGCCTGGACCTTCGCCTCCGTGGCCGTGGCCACCGCGTTGACCAGCGCCGCGTCGCTCAGCGGGACCGGCACGGACACCAGGATGTTGATCGTGCCCGGGGCCGGGGCGGCGGCGTCCCCCGCGCCCGGCTCGGCGGCCCAGCCGCGGATGCCGATGCCCGCGGTCACCAGCGCCTCCACCCCGCCGTCCGCGGCCCAGCGGCGCGCGCGGACATCGGCCGCAGTCATCAGCCCCACCCCCGGTCCGGCCGCGCCCGCCCCGCGCGCCAGCCCGGCGAGGTGGGCCTGCGGGTCCAGGCGGCCGTACCCGGGCGGCACCTGGGCGTTGAGCACCCACGCGCGTTCCCCGATGCCGCCGCCGAGCAGGGCGCTGGAGACCATCCGGCGCGGGCCGTCCGGTACCCACAGGAGCATCGGCCAGGCCCCGCCGTCCTCCTCGCGGGTCAGCACGGGAACCCCGCGCAGCGCGGGCTCCCCGCGCAGCAAGCGAGGGGCCGGTGGAACGGGGGACGGCGGCGGGGTCCGGGGCACGCCGTACCCTAACCCGCCGCCCGGCCTGGCCCGTCGCCCCGCGGGACCCCTCGGCGGCGGCCCGGTTCAGCCGCTGCGGCGGGCGACGACCAGCAGGTACTCCCACTCCATCGCCCCCGAGCCGGACGGGTCCGCGTGGTGCCGGGCCAGGTCGGCCAGCTCCCGGTCGAGGGCCGCCGTGCGGTCGGCGTCACCGGAGAGGTGGCCGTAGACCGCGATCGTCGGGCCGTAGTTCGCCCGGAAGTAGTCCCGGAACGACTCGGGCGAGGGGAACGCCTCCACCCGGACCGTCTCCCGGCGCATCCCCATGTCCGTCACGCCCGTCCCGAGCAGCGTGCGGACATGGTCCTCCGAGCCCCACAGGGGCGGCGGCGACGCCCCGGGCGGGGGCGGGGGCGCGTACGGCCGCATCGTCGCGAACATGCGCCCGACGAAGCCCTCCGGCGTCCAGTCGATCAGCCCGATGGTGCCGCCCGGCCGGCACACCCGCAGCAGCTCCGCCGCCGCGGCCTCGTGGTGCGGGGCGAACATCACGCCCACGCAGGACATCACCGTGTCGAAGGCGCCGTCGGCGAACGGCAGATCCTCCGCGTCGGCCTCGCGCCACTCCACGGACACCCCGGCCCGCTCCGCCGACTGCCGCCCCGCCGCCAGGAGTTCGGGCGTCAGGTCGCAGGCGGTCACCTCCGCCCCGGCGAGCGCGGCGGGGATCGCCGCGTTCCCCGACCCGGCCGCGACGTCCAGGACGCGCTGCCCGGGGCCCACCGAGCAGGCGTCCACCAGCCGCCTGCCCAGCTCGGGGATCAGCTCGGCGGCGACGGCCGGATAGTCGCCCAGGGCCCACATCGCGCGGTGCCTGCTCTTGAGGGCACGGTCTGCCTCGACCGCGTCGGTCGTTCCGGACATGACGTCTCTCCTCCCGAGCCTCGTGGCGGCCACCCGGCCCGACAGCCGTGAGGAGGCGAACGAACTTTTGTGCCCTTTCTCCCAGGGTAGGAGCCTGTGCCCCGGCTGCCACCGCGAGCCGGGCCGCCCGCCCCACCGCGCCCCGGGCCCGGCCGGGCCTTGTCGTCGCCCCCGCGTAGGGTGAGCGCCGTGATCAGCGGCGAGTCCGGCGGCGACCGGGGCGGGGACGGAAACGTGAGCGGGAACGCGGGCGTGAGCGGGGACGGGAACGCGGGCAGGACGGGCGAGCGGCTGCTCTACGGCTGCATGGGGCTCGGCGGAAGCTGGGGCCCCGAGCCGTACGGCCCCGAGGACATCGACCGGGCCGAGGCCGCGGTGCGGGCCGCACTGGAGATCGGCGTCACCGTCTTCGACCACGCCGACATCTACCGGATGGGCAAGGCCGAGGCCGTCTTCGGCGAGCTGCTGGCCCGCGACCCCGGGCTGCGGTCGCGCGTCACCCTCCAGACCAAGTGCGGTATCCGCCTGGCCGAGGGGGACCGGCCGGGACTCTACGACCTGCGCGGCCCGAGCATCGTGCGCCGCGTCGAGGAGAGCCTGACCCGGCTGCGCACCGATGTCCTCGACGTCCTGCTGCTGCACCGCCCCGACCCGCTGGCCGACCCCGACGACACAGCCGCCGCCCTCACCGATCTCCACCGGCAGGGACTGGTGCGCCGGTTCGGCGTCTCCAATATGTCGGGCGCCCAGATCGCCTCCCTCCAGGCGCGGCTGGACCTCCCCCTGACGGTCAACCAGCTGGAGATGAGCCTGCACCGCCGGGACTGGCTGGAGGCCGGGGTGCTCGTCAACACCCCGGCGTCCACGGACACCGGGTTCCCGCTCGGCACCGTCGAGTACTGCCGGGACAACGGTGTGCGGCTCCAGGCGTGGGGCGCGCTCGCCCAGGGCCGCTACTCGGGCCGCGAGGAGAGCCCCGCGGAACGGGCCACGGCCCGCCTGGTCGCCGACCTGGCCGAGGCGAAGGGGACGACCCCGGAGGCGATCCTGCTGTGGTGGCTCCAGCGCCACCCGGCCCGCATCGCCCCCGTCATCGGCAGCGCCCGCCCCGAGCGCATCCTCGCCTGCCGGGACGCGGCGACGGCTGAACCCGGGCTCAGCCACGAGGAGTGGTACGAGCTCTGGATCGCCGCCCGGGGCGCGCCGCTGCCTTAGGTCTTGTCCGGAACGTCTCGCCTGGTCCACGACGTCCGGCACGCACGCTCGCCGCGTTGTCGTCGGGAGCCGCCCCGGGCGGGCCGCTCAGGAGCGCGCCGCCGACGCCGACAGCCAGGTGATCACGCTGTTCACGGCCGGGAAGTCCAGCCGGGCGATGTCCTCGATCGCCTGGTGGTCGGCGGGGGACAGCCGCACCCCCGCCGCGTCCAGCGCGCAGTGCAGCAGCACCCGGTGGGCCTCGTCCGGGGCGAGCGGGCGCCCGGCCGCCAGGCCCGGGACGGGGACGGGCAGCACCGGCGTCCCCGGCCCCGGGGCCACCGGCCCCTCCCGTCCCGGCCGCCGCCGTGGCACGGACCACCGCCTCATGCCGGCCCGTCCGGTCCGAGAGCGGAGCCGAGGCCCGCGAGCGCCCGGCGGCGCAGGGCCTTCACCGCCCCCGGCGAACAGCCGCCCAGCTCCCGCCCGATGCGGTCGTTCGGCCAGCCGCCCCAGTACTGGAGCAGGACCACCGTCCGGTGCCGGGCGGGCAGTGCCGCCACGGCACGGCGCACCGGCTCCCGCCGCAGACAGGCGAGGGCGCTCTCCTCGGCCGAGTCGGCGGTGGCCGTGCTGAACGTCCGGCAGTCGGCCACGAGGACCTCCCGGCGCACCCGGGAGGAGCGGTAGTGGTCGATGACCAGATTGCGGGCGATGGCGCAGAACCAGGCGCCGATGTCCGAACGGCCGGGCGTGTAGCGGTCGATGGCGCCCAGGGCGCGGACGAAGGTGTCGCTCGTGAGGTCTTCGGCGAGATGGGCGTCCCCCACCCGGGACCGCACGAAGCCCAGGACCTCCTGGCGGTAGGCGCCGTACAGAACGGCGAACGCCTGCCCGTCTCCCTCGCGGGCGTGCTGGATGGTCAACTCCGGGGCTGACCGGGTGGTTCTTCGGATAACCTGCTGATTCAAGGCTTCCCCATCTCTGGTTGCGGGGCGGTCGATCAGGGGTCGCCGGGTCGCATCCGGCGGCCCCGTTTCCGGTTCTCCGGCGGGCCGGATCGCCTGACCTGTGATGTCGTCAGCAGCTGCGTGCCGGTGTGCGCCCCGGCTCCCCGGCGGTTCCCGGACGGCATCCGCACGCCCCACCGCCCCGGTCGCCGACCGCCGGCCGCGCCTGACTGCGGAACAAAATGTCTGAATCTTGTGGACTATGCCCCGGGAAGAAGCATTTCGTTATCCGATGGATACTTTGCGGACCGGCGTACGCCGGGCGCGCGCCCCTGGTGCCTCCGCGCCGTTGGAACGGGCATGGACACCACAGAGACCCACCACCAGGCCGACGCCGCGCGGGAACCCGGGGCCGACCCGGCCCCGCCCGACACCGCCGGTTCACCCATCTACGACGCCCTGGTGCTGTCCTGGCGCGCCCGGAGCCGGGCCGTGCCCGCCACCCCGCGCCGGGCGTACGAGGTCCGGGCGCACGGCCTCCCGCTCGCCCGCCCCGCCGGTGACCGTGCGGCGCGGTGAAGCGCCGTCACGGACGTGCGTGCCTGCCCGGGGAGGGCGGCGGGCGGCGCGGAGGGCCGGAGCGGCGTCGGGGGTGAGGAAGGGGGAGGCGCGGCGCTGGTCCAGGTCGGCGACGAAGCCGGGCGGGCCCGCCCGGAAGCTCCCGTCGCACTCGCCCCGCCCGTGGGCAGAAAGCACCCCCGGCGGGACTGGTGGGCACCATCGTGCCGCCCGGGCGGCCGGGGGAGGGGGTGAAGCCGTCGGGCGGTGAAGATCCACCGCCGGGTACGGCGGGCGCCGGGCGGGACCCGGCGGGGCGCGGCCCGCTCAGCGGCGCGCGAGCTGCCGCTCGCCGCTCGGGCCCGGCTCGTACGGCAGGCTGTAGTGGATGAAGATCTCCTTCTCGTTCTCCACGGGCAGCACATCGTCCGTGCCCATGCTCGGCGCGTCCTTGACCAGGGCCTTCCCGTACGCCACCCGCAGGTACCCGGGGCCCACGACCGCGCCCGCGAGGGGGACGAACACCAGCTTGCGCCGGCCCGGCAGCCCGATGGACACCGTGACGACGGTCGGCTCGTCGCTCCGGGTGTCGACGTAGACGGCCTCCAGCACGCCGATCTTCTTGCCGTCCGCGTCGACCACTTCCTCGTTCCGCCACTCGCGGATGTCTGCGCTCTGGACCACTGTGCTCTCCTTGCTGTGACCTGGCCGCCCGGACGTGGGCGTGGATCTCCATCGTGCCCGGAATGCGGTGTTTCGCGCTCGCTGTGGGGCCGCCGCGCGCAGCGCAACGCCGGCCAGTGGGCGCGTTGACAGGGGGCGAACCCCCCGGGAATCGCTCGGGAGAGCGCTCTCCCGAGCGTGGGCGGGCGCTCCACCAGGGGGCCGCATGACCGGGGACGACATCGAACGGCTGCTCGGCAAGCTCGGGCTGCCGGAGAAGATCAGGCTGCTGACCGGCTCCGGGACCTGGCGCGCCGCCGGGGCGTCCACGTCGTCCTCGCCCCCACCCTCAACCTGCACCGCAGCCCGCTCGGCGGCCGGCACTTCGAGTGCTTCTCGGAGGACCCGGAGCTGACCGGCCGCACGGGCGCCGCGCTGATCCGGGGCATCCAGGCGCACGACGGCCGGGGGCACGGCGTCGCGGCCACCGCCAGGCACTATGTCGCCAACGACAGCGAGACCGAGCGGCTGACCGCCGATGTCCGGGTCTCCGAACGCGCGCTGCGCGAGCTGTACCTCGCCCCTTCGAGGCGGCGGTGCACGCGGGGGTGCGGTGCGTGATGTCCGCCTACAACGCCGTCGGCGGCACGGCCATGACGGAGAGTCCGCTGCTCGCCGAACCGCTCAAGGGCGAGTGGGGCTTCGACGGGGTGGTGGTCTCCGACTGGGGCGCCGTGCGCTCCGCCGCCGCCTCCGCCCGCGCGGCCCAGGACCTCGCGATGCCCGGGCTCGAGGGCCCCTGGGCGGAGGAGCTGCTGCGGGCCGTCGAGACCGGCGAGGTCCCGGTGGCGGCCGTCGACGACAAGGTCCGGGGGCTGCTGCGGCTTCGGCCGGCTCACCGACGACCCCGCGGTGGTCCTTGTCGACCCGCCCGCCGCCACCGGCCGGACCGGGCTCACGGCCGGCCGGCCCGTGCACCTGGTCACCGGCCCGCGGGCATGCCGACGAGCCGGCCCTCCGCGGGGGAGGGCCGGCTCGCGGGCCCGTCGGGACCGGGCCGGCAGGCGTCAGGCGGCGTGGTGAGCGCTCTCCACCGCCGCCCGGTGACGGCCGATCACGTCCGCGTAGGCGCGTCCGCTGCCCTTCACCGTGCGCGCCTGCGTCGTGTAGTCGACGTGGACGAGCCCGAACCGCTTGCCGTAGCCGTACGCCCACTCGAAGTTGTCCAGCAGGGACCAGGCGTAGTACCCGGCCAGCGGCGCGCCCCGGCGGGCCGCCCGCGCGCAGGCCGCGAGGTGGCCCAGGAGGTAGCCGGCGCGCTCGGGGTCGTCGACCGTTCCGTCCGGGCCCACGACGTCCGGGTAGGCGGAGCCGTTCTCCGTCACATACAGCCGCCGGGCGCCGTACTCCTCGGTGAGGCGCAGCAGCAGGGTCTCGATGCCCTCGGCCTCGATCTCCCAGTCCATGCCGGTACGCGGCACCCCCGGGCGCCGGACCTGCCGGGCGTAGGGGGCGGGGCCGTGCGGATCGTCCGCGACGACCTGCGGGAAGTAGTAGTTGAGGCCCAGCCAGTCCAGCTCGGCGGCGATGGTCTCCGCGTCGCCGGGGCGCTCGGGCAGCTCCACCCCGTACAGCTCGGTCATGTCCCGTGGGAAGCCCCGGCCGTGCACGGGGTCGAGCCACCAGCGGTTGGTGTGCCCGTCCATCCGCCGGGCCGCGGCCAGGTCCTCCGGCCGGTCGGAGGCGGGCAGCACGGTGGACAGGTTGTTGACGATGCCCACCTGGGCGCCGGGCGCCGCCGCCCGGATCGCCTGCGCGGCCAGCCCGTGTCCCAGCAGCAGGTGGTAGGAGGCGCGCACGGCGGTGGTCAGATCGGTGAGGCCCGGGGCCATCCGGCCCTCCAGGTGGCCGATCCACGCCGAGCAGAGCGGCTCGTTGAGGGTGGCCCACCGGGTGACCCGGTCGCCGAGCCGGCCGGCGAGGGCGGTGGCGTAGGAGGCGAGGTGGTGGGCGGTGTCCCGCTCGGTCCAGCCGCCCCGGTCCTGGAGGACCTGGGGGAGGTCCCAGTGGTAGACCGTCACATTCGGCTCGATGCCCGCCTCCAGCAGGCCGTCCACCAGGCGGTCGTAGAAGTCGAGGCCCTCGCCGTTCACCGGCCCGTCGCCGCCGGGTACCACCCGGGGCCAGGCGGCCGAGAGGCGGTAGGCGTTGGTGCCCAGCTCCTTCATCAGGGCGATGTCCTCGCGCCAGCGGTGGTAGTGGTCGCAGGCGGTGTCGCCGTGGTCGTCGTTGTCGGTCTTCCCGGGGGTGTGGGAGAAGGTGTCCCAGATCGACGGGGAGCGGCCGCCCTCGGCGACGGCTCCCTCGATCTGGTACGCCGACGTCGCGGTGCCCCACGCGAAGTCGTGCGGGAGTGCGTCGAGGTCGATGGGCTTGGTCACGGACGTCCTTTCAGACGGGAGGGCGAGTCGGGCGAGCGGGCGATCGGGCGGGGAGGAGGGGCCGGAGCCGGCGGCTCACTTGACGGCCCCGGCGGTGAGGCCGGCCACCAGATACCGCTGGAGCAGCAGGAACCCGGCCACCACGGGCACGCTGACGACGAGCGAGGCGGCCATGATCTGGTTCCAGTACACGTCGTTCTGGGTGGAGTAGCCCTGGAGGCCGACGGCGAGGGTGCGGGTGGTCTCGTTGGTCATCACGGAGGCGAACAGGACCTCGCCCCAGGCCGTCATGAACGCGTACACGGCCACCGCGACGATCCCGGGCATCGCGGCCGGCACCACGACCCGGAACAGCGCGCCGAGCGGGCCGCAGCCGTCCACGGTCGCCGCCTCGTCCAGGTCCCGGGGCACCGACTCGAAGTACCCGATCAGCATCCAGATGGAGAACGGGAGCGAGAAGGTCAGATAGGTGAGGATCAGCCCGCCCCGGGAGCCGAACAGCGCGATGCCGGTGGCGTTGCCGATGTTGACGTAGATGAGGAAGAGGGGCAGCAGGAAGAGGATGCCCGGGAACATCTGCGTGGAGAGCACGGTGACGGTGAACACCCGCTTCCCCCGGAAGGTGTAGCGGCTCACCGCGTACGCGGCGAACACCGCGATCACCACCGAGCAGACGGTCGCCGCGCCCGCCACGATCAGCGAGTTCACGAAGTAGTCGGCGAGCGGCACCGTCTCCCAGATGTCGAAGTACGGGCGGACCGTCAGACCGCTGGGAATCCAGCGGAACTCGCCCGTCACATCCTGGAGGGGCTTGAGCGAGCTGGAGACCATCACGAAGACCGGCAGGGTCACGAAGGCGGTCAGCAGCGTCAGGAAGATCCGGCGGGACCAGACGAACGACCGGGGGGCCGCCATCGGCGAGCGCGGGGCGGTGTGTCGGCGCGGGGCGGCGCGCCGCTGCGGAACGGCGCGTCGGCGCACGGCGGTGGGGCTAGGCGCGGGACGGGACACGGGGGGCCTTCCTCCCTCGGGAGGTGAGGAAGAGGTAGACACCGGTCACCAGCAGCAGGAAGCCCAGCAGCAGCACGGACATCGCCGCGCCCGTGCCGAAGTTCCAGGTGGCGAACGAGGACTGGTAGATGTGCACGGAGATCAGGTCCGCCGCCTCGGGCGCGGCCTTCCCGAACAGCACGAACGGTGTGTTGAAGTCGTTGAACGTCCACAGGAAGAGCACCAGGACCAGGACCTGGTTGACCGGTCGCAGTGACGGCAGGGTGATCCGGCGGATCTGCTGCCACACACCCGCGCCGTCCAGGGCGGCCGCCTCGTACAGCTCCCGGGGGATGTTCTGGAGGCCGGCCATCACGATCAGGAAGGCGAAGGGCCAGCCCTTCCACACCGAGACGGTCAGCAGGGCGAAGAAGCTGTTGTCCCCGATCAGCCAGAACGGCCGCCCGTCGGTGAGCCCGAGCTGGTCGTGGAGCACATGGTTGATCAGGCCGTTGTCCCGCTGGAACATGAACGCCCAGGTGATGACGGCCGCGTAGACCGGCAGGGCGTACGGGACCAGGAACAGGGCCCGCAGCAGGCCCCGCCCGGAGAAGGCCTCCTGGAGGTAGACGGCCGCGGCCGTGCCCAGCAGCCAGCACAGGCCCACGGACAGCACGGTGAACAGGCAGGTGATCCAGAAGGAGTGGAGCAGCCCCCGGCCGACCGGGCCGTCGAAGTCGACCGCGACCCGGAAGTTGTCGAAGGCGTTCCACGGCGCCGCCGTCCAGTCCCGCAGGTAGAACTGGGTGAGCTCCTTGAAGCTCATGACGAAGCCGATGACGATCGGGATCAGATGGACCAGCAGCTCCAGCGCGAGCGCCGGCAGGAGCAGCAGATAAGGCAGTCCGATGCGGCGGAGCCGCCCGGGGCGGCGCGGGCCTCGCGTCGCCCCGGGGGCGTTCCCTCGCACCGACGGCCGCCGCTCGGGGGTGGTGACGGTGGTGGTCATGGACGGGGCACCGCTCACTGTCCGGACATCTGCTGCTCGGCCATGGTCAGTTCGGCCCGCACATCCGCCTCGGTGGGCGCCTTGCCCCCGGCGGCCCGCGCGAAGAGGTTCTTCACGGCCGTGCCGACGGCGGTCTCGAACTGCGACTCGTTCGGCACCTGCGGCAGGGCGGCGGCGCTGGTGGCGAGCGTGTCGCGGAGCACCTTCAGCTCGGGCCGGTCGAACGCCGGGTCGCTCTGCGCGGCCTTGACCGGCGGGATGGAGCCGTAGGCGGCGCAGAGGTGCTTCTGCTCCGCGTCACTGGTCATGAACTTCACGAACTCCAGGGCTCCGTCGAGGTTCCGGGTGTTCTTGAAGACGGCCATATTGATGCCGGCGACCATGGAGTTGACGCTGGTGCCCTGACCAGGGGCGCCGGACCGCACGGGCACCGGGGCGACGCCCCAGTCCGCGTCCGCCATGCCCTGGGACTTGAAGGTGGTGGCGGCGGCCTGCCACAGCACCATGGCGGTCTTCCCCTTGGAGAAGTCGCTCAGGGACTGGTTCTGCGCGTACTCGGCGTTGCCGGGTGCGACGACCTTGTCCCGGGCCATCAGGTCGACGTACTGCTTCACGGCCTTCACCGCGCCGTCGCCGGTGAAGTCGGCCTTCCCCTCGGCGTCGAAGAAGTCGGCGCCGTGCTGCTTGCCGAGGACGAACACCTGGTGGATGTTGTTGGAGAGGTTGGAACCCTCCGCGCCCAGGCCCCACTTGTCGTCCTTGGAGATCCTCTTCCCGGTGGCGACCAGCTCGTCCCAGGTGGCCGGCGGCTTCTCGATCCCCGCCTCCCGGAACATCTTCTTGTTGTAGTAGAGCGCGTACGCCATGGAGTACAGGGGCACGGCGGCCGGGTCCTGGCCGGGCGCGCCGGTGGAGCCGAGGGCGGAGTCCACGAAGCGGTCCCGGCCGCCGATCTTCTCCAGGTTCTTCTCGTCCCACGGCAGCAGCGCGCCGGTCGCCTGGAGGGAGGCGGACCAGGTGTTGCCGATGTTGAGGACGTCCGGGCCCTGGCCGGAGGTGGTCGCCGTCATGATCCGGGTCAGCAGGTCGGACCAGGGCACGACCTCCAGCTTCACCTTGATGCCCGTCCGCTTCTCGAACTTGTCGAGCTCGGGCTGGAGGATCTTCTTGTCGGCCTCGATGCTGGGGCCCTGGTTGGAGGCCCAGTAGGTGAGCGTCCTGGGGGAGTCGTTGCCGCCCCCGCCCGTGGACGAGCCGCCGCCGCAGGCGGTCACGGCGGCGAGCAGGGAGACGGCGATCACGCCGCCGGCAGCGGCTCGGATTCTTCGCATGGCTCCGGGTGTCCCTTTCCTCAGGAGCGTCCAAGCCATGCGGGCGGCCGTGCCGGCCGGCCGCCGGCGTTCGGTCCCTGAAGCACCTCATGGCTTAATTTAGGACGTGAGTTAAGACCCGCGGAAAGTTCGCGTCAAGGGCCCCGGCAGAGGTATCTTGCCGCTGGAGCAGGTCGGGAAGGAGCCCCAGATGGCCCAGCGGAGCAGACGCACGGTGAATGACCTGCGGCGGGTCAACCGCGCCGCCGTATTGCAACGGTTGTATTTCGACGGCCCGTTGAGCCGCCAGGCGCTCGGCCCCGCCACCGGCCTGAGTTCGGGTTCCATCAGCAACGTGGTCGCCGAACTCGCCGCCGAGGCACTGGTCGAGGAGGCCGGCAGCGTCGACTCCGACGGCGGCCGCCCGCGCACCCTGCTCCGGGTCAGCCCCGGCGCCGGGTACATGATCGGCGTCGACCTGGGGGAGACCCGGGTCCGCGTCGAGCTGTTCGACATCACCCTCACCGAACTCGCCCGCGCCGAGAAGCCGCTGACCGGCGAGGGCTACGACGTCGGCACCATCGTCGACCACATCCGCGACGGCGTCGGCGAGGTCCTCGCGGCCTCCTCGGTGCCCGCCGAACGCCTCCTCGGCGTCGGACTGGGCGTCCCCGGCATCGTCGAACGCACCCCCGCGCGGGGCGCGGTCGTGCACGGCCAGACCATCGGCTGGGACGCCGTCCCGCTGGAGTCCCTGCTCCGCGCGGCCTGCCCGCTCCCCGACGGCGTGCCCTGGTTCATCGACAACGGCGCCAAGACCCTGGGCCAGGCCGAGATGTGGTTCGGCGCCGGGCGCGGGGCGCGCAGCGCCGTGGTGGTCCTCTTCGGCTCGGGCGTCGGTGCCTGCCTCTTCGCCGAGGGCGCCGACCAGGGCCGCGCCCTCGAATGGGGCCATCTGACCGTCCAGGCCGGGGGCCGCCGCTGCCGCTGCGGTGCCCCGGGCTGCCTGGAGGCGTACGCGGGCGCCGAATCGGTGCTGGAGCGCTGGCGGGAGGCGGGCGGGCGGCCGCCGAAGGGCGCCGACCAGGAGACCCGGCTCACCGCCCTGCTGACCGCCGCCTGCCCGTCCGACGGCTCCGAGCCCGACCCGGTCGCCTACGCCGTGATGGCCGAGACCGCCGAGTACCTGGGCGCCGGGCTCTCCGACCTGATCAACCTCTTCCAGCCGGAACGCGTCCTGATCGGCGGCTGGGCGGGCCTCCAGTTCGGCTCCCGCTTCCTCGACGACGTGCGCCGCCACACCACCGCCTACGCCCTCGCCCAGCCCGCCGCCCGGGCCACGGTCGAGCTGGGGCGGCTGGGCCCGGACGCGGTGACCGTCGGCGCGGCGACCCTGCCGCTCACCGACTTCTTCGCCCGCGGCGGGCGGCGGGAGGCGCCCTCCCCGGAGGCCGCCGTACCGGCGTGGCGGACGGCGATCGAGGACCGGGTCCTGGGGTGAGGCCGGGACCGGGGTGGGCTCGGTCCCGGGCCCGGGCCTCACCCCAGGGCCCGGCCGGTCCCGGCGCGGGATGCGCCGCGCCGCGGGGCTCAGTCCCTGCCGCGGGCGTGCTTGAAGCGGGCCAGTCCGTCCGCCAGGTCGATCACGGGCTCCGGGTACTCCAGCGCGGACCGCTCCTCCGCCGGCAGCCGCCACGGCTCGTGCACCGCCCGGCCCCGGACCTCCGCCAGCTCCGGCACCCAGCGCCGCACATAGCCGCCCTCCGGGTCGTAACGCTGCGCCTGTGCCAGCGGGTTGAGGACCCGGTTGGGCCGGGTGTCGGTGCCGGTCCCGGCCACCCACTGCCAGTTGAGCTGGTTGTTGGCCACGTCCCCGTCCACCAGGTGGCGCAGGAAGTGCCGGGCGCCCACCCGCCAGTCCACGTACAGCGTCTTGGTCAGGAAGCTCGCCGCCAGCAGCCGGCCCCGGTTGTGCATCCAGCCCTCGTGCAGCAGCTGGCGCATCGCCGCGTCCACCACCGGATAGCCGGTCGTGCCCTCCTGCCAGGCCCGGATGTCGTCGGCGGCCTCCTCCTCGCTCCGCCAGCGGTCGTGCCGGTCGCGGTAGTCCTCGGTGGCCGCCGTGTGCCGGGCCGCCAGCACCTGGTGGTGGAAGTCCCGCCAGCAGACCTGCCGCACGAACGCCTCCGCGCCCGCCCCGCCGCGCTCCCGCGCCCGGTGCACCAGCTCCGCGGCGGAGACCGCGCCGAAGTGCAGGTACGGGGAGAGCCGGGAGGTGGCGTCCCCCGCCAGGTCGTCGTGCCGGTCCTCGTAGTCGTCCATCCCGTCCCGCCGCCAGGTGAGGAACAGCTCCCGGCCGGCCGGCTCGCCGCCCGCCGGCACCCCGGGGGCCACTTCCTTCACCGCGTCCCGGCGCGGCAGCTCCTCGGACCCGACGCCCCCGGGCACCCGGATCTTCCGGGGCGCGCCGAGCGGGGAGCGCAGCCGCTCGGCGGACCAGCGCCGGAAGTACGGGGTGAACACGGCGAAGTGGTCGCCGCCGGACGGCGTGACCGCGCCCGGCTCCACGGCGGTCAGCACCGCCTCGTGCACCCGCAGGCGGCAGCCCTCCGGTTCCAGCGCCCGGCGCAGCCGCTCCTCCCGGCGGGCCGCGTACCCGCTCACCCCCGAGGCGAGGTGCACTTCCCCGGCCCCCGTCTCCGCGACCGCCTTCGCCACCTCCTCGGCCACCTCCCCGGACCGCACGACCAGCCGCCCGCCGCGCTCGCGCAGGCCCTCGTCCAGGGCGGTGAGGCAGTCGGCGAGGAAGGCGGTGCGGTTCGGGGTGGCGAACCCGGCGTCCGCGACACCGCTGTCGCGGACGAACAGGGGCACGATCTCGTCGGCGGCGTCCAGACCCGCCCGCAGCACGGGGTTGTCGTGCAGCCGCAGGTCGGAGGTGAACAGGACGATCGCGACGGTCATGGCGGGGACTCCTCGGTACTCGGTCGGCACCGGACCCGGGTCGGTGCCGGGTCCGGTGGTGCACGGCGGATTCGGCTCCCGGGGCCCGTCCGGATGCGCGCCTCACTCGCCGGGGTGAAGCACTCCGCACAGCGCGGCCGGTTCAGTACGCGGTGACCACCGCAGCCATGTCGGCCGACCCGTACCCGTGCTCGGCCGCCGCCGCGAACCGTCCGCGCACCGCGTCGACCAGCGCGCTGTCGGTGTGCGAGCCCTCCATCGCGGCCTTGATCAGATCGAGGTCCTTGAGCAGGTTCCCGATCCCGAACGACGGGGTCCAGTCCTCCTCGATCATCGCGGCGCCCTTGATCCGCACACAGGGCGCGTCCACCGCCGAGCCCGCGACCGCGTCCAGGAACTGCCGGGGCTCCAGCCCCAGCCGCCGCGCCAGCGCCAGGGACTGCGCGACTCCGCTCACCACGGTCGCCACCCAGGCGTTCGCCGCCAGCTTCAGCCGGCTCGCCGCGCCGTAGGTCTCACCGGCCCAGTGCGTCCGGCCGCCGACCGCCGCCAGCACCGGGTCGACCGCGGGGCGCAGTTCGGCGGGGCCGGACACCAGCATCGTCAGCTCGCCCTTCTCGGCGGGCTCCCGGGTGCCGAGGACCGGCGCGTCCAGGGTGCGCAGCCCGTGCCGGGAGGCCAGCTCCGCGAGCTGCCGGGCGCCGTCCACGCCGACCGTCGTGCACTGGAGCCACACCGCGTCCGGGGCGAAGGCGTCGGCGCAGCAGCCGACGACCCCGGCGACGGAGTCCGCGTCGAAGAGCATCGTCAGCACCGTGCCGGCGTCCGCGACGGCCTCCGCGGGAGTGTCGGCGACCCGCGCGCCCGCCTCCGCGAGCGGTGCGGTCTTCTCGGCGCTCCGGTTCCACACCACGACGTCGAACCCGGCGCGCAGCAGGCTGCGCGCCATGCCGCTGCCCATGATGCCGGTTCCGAGGACGGCCACGCGTGAGGTCATGGTGAGGCAACTCCCGTCGGGGATCGGGGGTGGCACCGACGGTCGGCCGCGGCCCGCGCGGCGGCGCGGGCGCCGTCTGACGTCGGGTCACACTAGCGCCGGAGCACGCCCCGTCCGTGACGGCGCGTCCGCGCGCGCCGGTCCGGTCCACGCACCCGGCGCACGACCCGGAGCGCGCCCCGCCCCGCACGCCCCCGGCAGGGGGCACACGCATACCGGGCCGGACGGTGCCGTGGCTGCGACCACCGTCCGGCCCGGAGTCCGGGGGAGGGGACCTCGTCAGTCCCCGGGGCGCAGCAGCCCGCGCTCGTACGCCTTCAGCAGCCGCTGCGGCACGAGGTGCGTGACGCCGTCGACCGTGACGGGGACGAGAGCCGGGGTCGTCGCCTTCCACTGCGCGCGCCGGTGGCGGGTGTTGCTGCGGGAGGTCCTGCGCTTGGGTACGGCCATGATGTGTCCTTCCGTGCGGTGCCCCCGGACACTACATGAAAACGATTCCCATTACCTAACCGGGGTGGGTCACCGGCCGGTGGTGCCCGTACTCACGGCTCCACCACGATCTTCCGCCCCTGCCCGGCGGCGAACCGTTCCATCGCCCGCGGGTACTCCGCCAGCGGCAGCCGGTCGCTGATGAACACCGACGCGTCCAGCACCCCGGAGGCGAACAGCGCCGCCGCCCGCTCGTAGCTGTGCAGGACCGCCATCGACCCGGTGATGGTGATCTCCTGGTGGTAGATCCGGTACGGCTCGATCACCGCCGTCGTCGCGTAGTCCGCGACCCCGAACTGGAGGAAGGTCCCGCCCTTGGCGACCCGTCCCAGCCCGTCCTGGATCGCCTTGGCGTTCCCCGTCGCGTCCACCACCACGTCCCAGCCGCCCGGCCGGTCCAGCTCCTCCGCCGAGGCGGCCGTGCGCGTGCAGCCCAGCAGACCGGCCGTCGCCAGCCGCTCCGGGTTGACGTCCACGACGTCCACCGCCGCCGCCCCCGTGCGCTTGGCCAGCTCCAGCATCATCAGGCCCATCGTGCCCGAGCCGTACACCAGCACCTCGGCGCCCAGGGTGCCCCGCAGCACGTCGTAACCGCGCACCGCGCAGGACAGCGGCTCGATCAGCGCCGCGTCCCGCACGTCCACGTGCTCCGGCAGCCGGACGCAGTTGGCGACGGGCGCCACGGCGAACTCGGCCGCCCCGCCGGGCACGGTCACCCCGATCGCCGCCCACCGGTCGCACAGATTGCCCCGGCCGGCCCGGCAGTAGCGGCACTCGTGGCAGTGCAGCGACGGGTCCACCGCCACCCGGTCGCCCGCAGCCAGCTCCGTCACCTCCCGGCCGAGGGCCACCACCTCGCCCGCGAACTCGTGCCCCGGGACGATCGGCAGGGCGGGCGCGAACTCCCCCCGCATGATGTGCAGATCGGTCCCGCACAGCCCGCAGGAGGCGACCCTCACCACCACCTCCCGGGGACCGGGGGAGGGGTCCGGCACGGTGGTCACGGTGACCCGGCCGGGGGCTTCGACGACGGCTGCCCTCATTTGACGGCTCCAAGAGACAGGCCCTGGACCAGCTTGTCCTGGGCGGCGTAGCCGGCGGCGAGCACCGGCAGGGACACGACCACGGCCGCCGCGCACAACTGGGCGAGGAACAGGCCCTGGCTGGTGACGAACGTCGTCAGATAGACGGGCGCGGTCTGCGCGACCACCCCGGTGAGGACCCGGGCGAACAGCAGCTCGTTCCAGCTGAAGATGAAGCAGATCAGCGCGGTCGCCGCGATCCCGGGACCGGCCACGGGCGCGACCACCCGCGCCAGCACCGTCGGCAGCCGCGCCCCGTCCACCTGCGCGGCCTCGATGATGGAGACCGGCACATCGGCGAGGAAGGACTGCATCATCCACACCGCGATCGGCAGGTTCATCGAGGTGTACAGCAGGACCAGCAGCCACACGTTGTCCAGCAGCCCGGTGTTCTTCGCGAACAGGTACACCGGCAGCAGACCTGCCACCACCGGCAGCATCTTGGTGGACAGGAAGAAGAACATCACGTCCGTCCACTTGCGCACCCGCCGGATGGAGAGCGCGTAGGCCGCCGGGAGGGCGAGCAGCAGCACCAGCACGGTCGAGAACACCGACGCCGACAACGAGTTGACCAGCGGCGGCCACGGCGTCGGACCGCCCGAGCCGCCGAAGAAGGACCGGTAGCCGTCGAGGGTCAGCGAGGCGGCGAGCGACGGCGGATTGGTCGCCGCGTCCGCCTCCGAGTGGAAGGAGGTCAGCAGCATCCACAGGGCCGGCAGGCAGAAGCCGATCCCGGCGATCCAGGCCACCAGGCCCAGCGCGGCCGAACGGCGCCGGGCACGGCGGACCGGCGGCGGGCCGGTGCGCCGATTCGCGGGCGGGGAAGCGGTGGTCGGGGGAGCGGTGGTCGGGGTCATGCGCGGGCCGCCTCCTCACGGAAGAGGGACGAGACCACCCGGAGGGCGAACGTCGCGATCACGATGGTGCCGATCACGACGACGACCCCCGCGGCGGACGCCAGTCCGTACTCGTGGGCCTGGTAGAAGGTCTGGTAGATCGTGTACGGGAGGTTGGCGGTGCCGAGACCGCCGGCGGTCAGGGTGAACACGGCGTCGAAGTTCTGCACCACGTACACCGAGCCCAGCAGGACGCCCAGTTCGAGGTAGCGGCGCAGATGGGGCAGGGTCAGGAAGCGGAAGACCTGCCACGGCCCGGCGCCGTCCAGCCGGGCCGCCTCCAGCATCTCCGGCGGCCGGCTCTGGAGCCCTGCGAGCAGGATCAGCATCATGAACGGCGTCCACTGCCACACCAGCGCGGCCTCCACCGCGAGCAGCGGCATCTCGGACGTCCACTCCGGCTGCGGCGGCGCGTCCGCGCCGAACAGCGAACCCACCCAGGCGATCGCGCCGTTGAACAGGCCGTACTCCGGGTTGTAGAGCGCGTGCTTCCACAGCAGCGCCGCCGACACCGGCACCAGCAGGAACGGGGTGATCAGCAGGGTGCGCACCACGCCCCGGCCCGGGAAGCTCCGGTCCAGGAGCAGTGCGAACAGCAGCCCGAGGACCACGCTCACCAGCACCACGGTCCCGGTCAGCAGCACGGTCGTCAGCACCGAGTCCCGCAGCGCCGGATCGGTGAAGACGGAGGCGTAGTTGGCGAAGCCGGCGAAGGCGCGCTCGTCCGGGTCGAGCGAGTTCCAGTCGAAGAGCGAGATCACCAGAGTCGCCACGAACGGCAGCTGGGTCACCACGATCAGGAAGACCAGCGCGGGCAGCAGCGGGGCCCTGGTGGCCCAGGCGCGTATCCGGTCGCCGCGCCCGGACCCGCCGGACGGGCCGGCGGCTCCCGGCGGCGCGGGGCGCGGGCGGACGGGGGACGGGGTGCTCGTCGTCGTCATCGGTACTCCTCGGCGACCTTCTCGGCCAGCTTCTGGGAGGCGGCGAGCGCGGCGGACACGGAGGTGCGCCCGGCGATCGCCGCGCTGATCTGCTGCGAGACCCGGGTGCCGAGATCGGTGAACTCCGGGATTCCCACGAACTGGATGCCGGGCGCGGGCCGAGGCTGCACCCCGGGGTCGACCGGGTCGGCGCTCGCGATGGCCTGCTCGGTCACGTCCGCGAACGCGCCCGCCGCCGCGCGGTACTCGGGGCGCTGGTACGTGGAGGAGCGCTTGCCCGCCGGGACGTTCGCCCAGCCGGCCTCCTCACCCGCCAGCCGCTCGTACTCCTTGCTCGACGCCCAGGAGATGAACTTCCAGGCGTCGTCCGGCTTCCGGGACGCCTTCTGCATCCCCCAGGCCCAGGTGTAGAGCCAGCCCGAACCGTCCGTCCGCTCCACGGGCGCGGGGACGTAGCCGATCTTCCCCTTCACGGGGGAGCCGGGCGCCTCCAGGGAGCCCGCGCCCGCCGTGGCGTCGTACCACATGGCCGTCTTGCCCTGCGTCATGTTGTTCAGGCACTCGGCGTAGCCGGACTGCGCGGCGCCCGCCTGGCCGTGCTCACGGACCAGGTCCACGTAGAACTCGGTCGCCCGGGTGAACTCGGGGGAGTCGAGGCGCGCCTGCCAGTCCTCGGTGAACCAGGTGCCGCCCATGGTGTTCACCACGGTGGTCAGCGGGGCGATCACCTCGCCCCAGCCGGGCAGCCCGCGCAGGCAGATGCCCTTCATCCCCTTCTCGGCGCCGTCCGCCTTCGCGGCCAGGTCCGCGACCTGGGTCCAGGTCGGCCGCTCGGGCATGGTCAGGCCCTTCGCGTCGAACACGTCCTTGCGGTACATCAGGAACGACGACTCGCCGTAGAACGGCTGGGCGTAGACCGCGCCCTCGTACGTCAGCGACTCGCGCACCGGTTCGAGCACGTCGTCCTGGTCGAAGCCCGGATCCTTGGCGGTGTACGGGTCGAGGGCGTGCAGCCAGCCGTTCTCGGCGAAGAACGGCACCTCGAAGTTGCTGATGGTGGCCACGTCGTACTGGCCCGCCTGGTTGGAGAAGTCCTGGCCGATCTTGTCGCGGACGTCGTTCTCCGGCAGCACCGTGAAGTACACCTTGATCCCGGTCTCCTCGGTGAAGTGCCGGGCCGTCAGCTTCTGCAACTGCACCATCTGCGGGTTGTTGACCATCAGCACATGGAGGGCGTCGCCCCCGCCGAAGGACGTGCCGCCCGCCCCGGCGCACCCGGACGCCAGCAGGGCCAGCGCCGCCGTGCCGGTGCCCAGCCGGGTGAGCGTTCGCGTGCGCAGCGGCCGTCGCGGTCCGCCTCGTCGTCGCCAGTGGGGCATGGGGTTCTCCTGGGGGTGGTAGCGGCTCGGTGGGGGCTGTCGGGGCATGCGGGACCGGCCCGCCGGCCCGGCGTGGGCGTATGAGGTCGGTGCGGTGCGGGCGGCGGGTGGCGCTGGGCGGGTCAGACGCGGATGACCTGGGGGCCCAGCAGGGAGTAGCGCTGCGCCTCGGCCGACGGCAGGCCCGCGTCCGTCACCACCGTCTCGAAGTCGGCGACCTCGCCGAAGCGGCAGAAGCTCACCGCCCCGAACTTGGTGTGCACCCCGGCGAACACCCGCCGCCGGGCGCTGCGCATCGCCTGGGCCTTCACCTCGGCGACCGCCGGATCGGGTGTCGTCAGCCCGAACTCCCGGGAGATGCCGTTGGCGCCGACGTACGCCAGGTCGATGACGAAGCCGGCCAGCATCCGGGTCGCCCAGTGGTCGACGGTGGCCATCGTCTGGCCGCGCACCCGCCCGCCGAGCAGCAGCACCGAGGTCTGCTCCGCGGGCGCGAGGACCGTCGCCACCGCCAGCGACGCGGTGACCACGGTCAGCGGCCGGTCGCGCGGCAGGGCCTCGGCGACGAGCTGCGGGGTGAAGCCCTCGTCGACGAAGACGGTCTCCGCGTCGCCGAGGAGGTCCGCCGCCGCGGCGGCGATCCTCGACTTCTGCGGGACGTGCAGGGTGGTCCGCATGGCGAGGGTCGTCTCGAACCCGGCGCTCTCCACCGGGTACGCCCCGCCGTGGGTGCGCCGGACCAGCCCGTGCTCCTCCAGGGTGTGCAGATCGCGCCGGATGGTCTCCTTCGCCACCTCGAACCGCGCGGCCAGCGCGTTGACCTCGACCGCCCCGTCCCGCCGGGCGGCGTCCAGGATGCCCCGGCGTCGTTCCTCGGTGTCCACGGTTCCCGTCCCTGGTGTGCGCTGTGTCGTGCCGGGCGCGGGCGGAGGTGGTCCGGCCCGATCCCGTCCTCGGAGTGCGGGCCCGGCGTCCGTTCGGGCCCACGGGACGTTTGTACAAGCAGGCGCGGCCGCTCGACCAGCGTCTTCACCGGGAAGGGTGTGCCCGTATCTGCCCGTCTCCCCGGTGGCGTCCCCGCAGGTCGGCACGGTACGGCGGCTTCCGGGCCGCCCGGGCGGCGCCCGCTTGGCCCGTCGCGGGGCCCGAATACCGCCCGGATCGCCGGGCGCGCTGCCGCCCGGACCGCCGGAGCGCGTTACCGCCCGGGCCGCCGGGACCGGTCCGGGCCGCGCCCTTCGCGTCAAACCCGGCCGGCCCGCCGGGACCGGTCCGGGCCCGCGCCGGCCCGCTCCCGTCCGCGCCCTCCGCGCCGGACCCGCCGGAAAACCGGTACCGCACCGCGCGGCCGCCTCCCTAGACTCGGCTCACGCGCCGAACGGCCCCTGGCCGAGGCGCGGTTGCGTTCCGACGACGAGTGAGGGGAGACCGGCCGTGCGCCACTGTGCCGCCGTCGTCGTCCCCCGGTCCCGGTACGACGTGATCATGGTGTCTCCGGGGTCCCGGTGCCGGCTGCGCGGCCGCCACCGGACGCCCGTGACGACCGCCTCCTGAGCCCGCGGCCCCGCCGCCTGCCCTCCCGGGAGGCCCCCGCACCGCCGGGCTCCCGCCCGTGCCGTGCGCCGTCCCGCCGGTGCGGGACGTCTTCCGGCCCGTCCTCGGGCCGTGCCTTCGTCCGGGCCCATCGCGCCGCCCCGAACCACCCTCACGCTGAAAGGCCCAGGGCCGTGCGCACCACCAACACCACTGTCACCACCAGCACCAACACCACCAACGGCAGTCCGCTCGCCGCCGTCCGCAACCTCGGCATCCTCGCCCATGTCGACGCGGGCAAGACCACTGTCACCGAGCGGATCCTGTACCTCACCGGCGCCACCCACAAGCGCGGCGAGGTCCACGACGGCACCACCGTCACGGACTTCGACCCGCAGGAGCGCGACCGCGGCATCACCATCTTCGCCGCGGCCGTGAGCTGCGACTGGGACGGCCACCGGATCAACCTCATCGACACCCCCGGCCATGTCGACTTCGCCGACGAGGTCGAGCGCTCCCTGCGGGTCCTCGACGGCGCGGTCGCGGTGTTCGACGCGGTCGCCGGGGTGGAGCCGCAGAGCGAGTCCGTGTGGCGCCGGGCCGACCGGCACGGCGTCCCCCGGATCGCCTTCGTCAACAAGCTCGACCGCGCGGGCGCGGACCTGGACGCGGCCGTCGCCTCGATCCGCGACCGCCTGGGCGCCGTCCCGCTGGTGGTCCAGCTGCCGATCGGGCGGGAGGACGCGTTCCGGGGCGTGGTCGACCTGGTGCGCCTGCGCGCCCTGGTGTGGGAGGACGGCGCGGAGGCGCCCACCGGGTCGGAGGTGCCGGACGGCCTCCGCGCGGAGGCGCTGCGGCGCAGACGGCTGCTGGAGGAGGCCGTGGCGGAACTCCACCCGGACGCCCTGGAGGAGTTCTGCGCGGGCTCCGGGCTGTCCGAGGCCACGTTGACGGCGGCACTGCGCGACCTCACCCGGGAGGGCGGGGCCGTGGTGGTGCTGTGCGGTTCCGCGTACCGCAACCGCGGGGTGGAACCGCTGCTGGACGCGGTCACCGCCTATCTGCCCTCTCCGCTCGACGTGCCGCCGGTGCGCGGTGAGCACGCCGGCGCGGAAGAGGAGCGGACGGCCGACCCGGACGGGCCCTTCGCGGGCCTGGTCTTCAAGGTCACGTCCACGGCCACCGGCCGGCTGACCTCGCTGCGGGTCTACTCGGGCACGATCGTGAAGGGGGACACCGTGCTGGACGCGGGCACCCGCCGCACCGAACGGATCGCCCGCATCCTGCGGGTGCGGGCCGGGCGGCACACCGAGGTGGACCGGGCCGTCGCGGGCGACATCGTCGCCGTCGTCGGGCCGAAGTCCGCCCGGGCCGGGGCGACGCTGTGCGCCCCGGCCCGCCCGCTGGTCCTCGAACCGCCCGTGACGGCCGAGCCGGTGGTCTCCGTCGCGGTGGAGGCGCGCAGCGGCACCGACACCGACCGCCTGGCGTCGGCGCTGGCCCGGCTCGCCGAGGAGGACCCCTCGCTCGCCGTCCGGACCGACCCGGAGACGGGCCAGACCCTGCTCTCGGGGATGGGCGAACTCCATCTGGAGGTCTCGGTGGAGCGCGTCCGCCGGGAGTACGGCCTCGCCCTGGACGCGGGCCGTCCGCAGGTCGCGTACCGGGAGACACCCGCGCGCGGGGTGCGCGGCTTCGTCCACCGGCACGTCAAACAGGACGGCGGCGCGGGCCAGTTCGCCCATGTCGTCGTCGACGTGGACGTGCTGGCGGACGCCGGGGCGGCGGGCGGCGCGGACCTGGTGTTCTCCTCCGAGGTCGTCGGCGGCGGGGTGCCGAAGGAGTACGTCCGCGCGGTCGAGGCCGGCTGCCGGGACGCCCTCGCCGAGGGTCCGCTCGGCGGGCACCCGGTGACCGGGGTGCGCGTCACGCTCACCGACGGTGCCGTGCACGCCAAGGACTCCTCCGACCTGGCGTTCCGCACCGCCGGGCGGTTCGCCCTGCGGGCCGCGCTGCGCGAGGCGGGCACGGCGCTGCTGGAACCGGTGGCCGAGGTCACCGTCACCGTCCCGGCCGACGCCGTCGGCGGAGTGCTCGGCGACCTGGCGGCCCGGCGCGGCCGGGTCACCGGCCAGTCGGTGCGCTCCGGCTCGGCTCTCGTCACCGCGACGGTCCCGCTGGCCGAGCTGTTCGGCTACGCGAACCGGCTGCGGAGCCGCACCCAGGGACGGGGGACGTTCACCTCGCGTCCCGACGGGTACGCGCCCGTGCCGCGCGGGGTGGCCGAAGGGCTCCTCGGCGGGTGACGCGGGACCCTCGGGGTCCGGGACCGGTCCCGGACCCCGAGGCGGGCCGCCGGGTCGGGGCCCGCCCTTTCGCGGTCGGCCCGGACCCGGACGTCACCCGCATCTTCATTTCGGTCTGTTTCATGCCCGGATCTGTTTACTTCCCGGTGAGCCGGGCGTAGCATCCAAGAAACCAACAAGGTCGGTCATGGAACGGATGTAAAACCACATGTTCGCAGCGGAGCGCCAGCAGGAGATCCTGCGCCTGGCCCGGGAGGGCGGCCGGGTGGACGTGTTGTCCCTCGCCGAGGAGTTCCAGGTCACCGCCGAGACCGTCCGGCGGGACCTGAAGGCCCTGGACCGCGCGGGCCTCGTACGCCGGGTCCACGGCGGCGCCATCCCGGCCGGCCACCTCGACTTCGAGCCCGACCTCGCCGAGCGCGACGCCGTCGCCTCCGACGAGAAGGACGACATCGCCCGGGCCGCCCTCGCCGAGCTGCCCGCCGACGGCAGCGTGATCCTCGACGCGGGCACCACCGCCGCCCGGCTCGCCGCCGCGTTCCCCGTGGAGTCCGCGCTCACCGTCGTCACCCACGCCCTGCCGATCGCCGCCCGCCTCGCCGACCACCCCGGCATCGCGCTGCACCTCGTCGGCGGCCGGGTCCGGCACCGCACCCGGGCCGCCGTCGACGCCTGGGCGCTGCGCGCCTACGGCGAGATCAAGGCCGACGTCGTCTTCCTCGCCACCAACGGCTTCTCCCTCGACGGCGGGCTGACCACCCCGGACCTCGCCGAGGCCGCGGTCAAGAGCGCCGCCGTCCGGGCCGCCCGCCGGGTGGTGCTGCTGGCCGACTCCGCCAAGTTCGGGCAGCAGCACTTCGCCCGCTTCGGCGACCTCTCCGACGTCGACCTGCTGATCACCGACAAGGGCCTGTCCGAAGAGGACGCGCGGGCCGTCGAACGCCAGGGCCCGGAGGTGGTCCGCGCATGATCCTCACCGTCACCCCCAACCCCAGCCTGGACCGCACCTACGAACTCCCGGCCCTGGAGCGCGGCGCCGTGCTGCGCGCCGCGCGCGACCGGGTGGACCCCGGCGGCAAGGGCGTCAACGTCTCCCGCGCCGTCGCCGCGGCCGGGCGGCGCACCACCGCCGTGCTGCCTCTCGGCGGACCGGAGGGCGCGCTCCTCGGGAGCCTGCTCGGCGCCCACGGCATCGAGGCCGCCGGAGTCCCCGTCACCGGGTCCACCCGGGTCAACGTCACCCTCGTCGAACCCGACGGCACCCTCACCAAGGTCAACGCCCCCGGCCCCGACCTCAGCCCCGCGGAGGCGGAGGCCCTGCTGGCGGCGGTCGGGGACCGGTCCGCCGGTGCCGACTGGATCGCCTGCTGCGGCAGCCTCCCGCGCGGCCTGCCCCCCGCCTGGTACGCGGAACTCGTCGCCCGCGCCCACCGCGCCGGCGGGCGCGTCGCCCTGGACACCTCCGGGGCCGCGCTCACCGCCGCCCTGCGCGAGCGGCCCGACGTCGTCAAGCCCAACGCGGAGGAGCTGGCCCAGGCCGTGGGCCGTCCCCTGTCCACCGTCGGGGACGCGGTCAAGGCGGCCGAGGAACTGCGCGGGCGCGGCGCGGGCGCCGTCCTCGCCAGCCTCGGCGCCGACGGCCAGCTCCTCGTCGACGCCACCGGCACCTGGTTCGGCCACGCCCCGGCCGCCGCCGTGCGCAGCAACGTCGGCGCGGGGGACGCCTCGCTCGCGGGGTTCCTCGCCGCCGGGGGCAGCGGACCTGCGGCCCTGGCCGCCGCCGTCGCCCACGGCACGGCGGCCGTCCAGCTCCCCGGCAGCGTGATGCCCGCGCCGTCCGACCTCCACCCGGCCGCCGTGACGACGACGGACGAGGTCCCGCTCGACCGGGTCCTCTCGGAGCCGGCGTCATGACCGCCGGAACCGACCGGTCGTACCGGTACATGCCCGAACCTGTCCGTCCGTTTTCCGCCGCCGAAGTCTCCGAGGCCCGGGAGGCCCGGACGGACACCGCCCCGCCACCACGTCCCACCCACGCCCCGCGGGCGAACCCCCAGCAAGGAGTCGAGCGATGACTGAGCTGATCACCGGGGACCTGGTCGACCTCGACCTCTCCGCCGACACGAAGCAGGCCGCGGCCCGGTCCCTGGCCGAACGCATGGTCGCGGCGGGCCGCGTCACCGACCTCGACGCCTTCCTCGCGGACGTCGCCGCGCGCGAGGCGCAGATGCCGACCGGACTCGACGGCGGCATCGGCA
This sequence comes from Streptomyces sp. NPDC005805, assembly GCF_040630445.1. Classification (NCBI taxonomy): domain Bacteria; kingdom Bacillati; phylum Actinomycetota; class Actinomycetes; order Kitasatosporales; family Streptomycetaceae; genus Streptomyces; species Streptomyces sp. NPDC005805. The sequence continues at coordinate 4,725 of NZ_JBEXXN010000074.1, read as the reverse complement.
TCCCGCACTGCCGCAGCGAGCACGTCACCGCGCCCACGCTGGCCTTCGGCCGAAGTGCCCGGGGCATCGACTTCGGCGCGCCCGACGGGCCCGCCGACCTGATCTTCCTGATAGCCGCACCCGCCGGCGCGGACGACGACCACCTCACCGTCCTCTCCGCGCTCGCACGCCGCCTCGCGAACAGCGACTTCACGGCGGCGCTCCGCACGGAGACGGACCCGACCCGCGCGGCGGGCCTGGTCCGCGGCGACATCGCGCCCGGCACGCCGCCCGCCGCGACCGCCTCGGACGGCACGTCCGCCGCCGGACCGGGCCAGGCGGGCTCCTCCGCGCCCGGCCTCGCCCCCACGGCGACCGGGGGCGTCGGCACGCACGCGGCTGCGGGCCCGGACGCCCCCGCTCCGCAGGAGCCCGGGCCCGGCGCCGCGCCGGTGACGGATGGCGCCGCCCCGGGCGGCACGCCCGGCCAGGCGGCCTCCGCCGCCTCCCACGAGGACTCGCCGGGCCCCGCCGCGGTGGGCGCCCCCGCGGCTACGCCCCCGGACGACCCCGCCACGCCAGGGGCCGGGGCCGGCACCGCCGATGGTGGCCGACCATCGGGTGACGCGACCACCCCCCTCCCCGACGCCGCCACCCCGGCCCCCACCCCCACCCCCGGCGGGCCCCCGCGCCCCTTCCGGGTCGTCGCTGTCACCTCCTGTCCCACCGGGATCGCCCACACCTACATGGCCGCCGAGGCGCTCCAGCGGGCCGCCGAGGCCGAGGGGGTGGAGATCGCCGTCGAGACGCAGGGGTCGGCCGGGTTCACCCGGCTCGCCCCGGCCGTGGTCGCCGCCGCCGACGCGGTCGTCCTCGCCCATGACGTGGAGGTCCGCGAGAAGGCCCGGTTCGCCGGCAAGCCCACCGTCGACGTCGGCGTCAAGGCGGGGATCAACCGGCCCGCCGAACTGCTCGCCGAGGCCCGGCAGAAGGCCGAGCGCGGCGAGAGCACCGCTCCGGCCGCCGTCGGTGGCTCCGACGCCCCCATGGACAAGGGCTCCGACGCACACGACGGCTTCGGCACCCGGCTGCGCAAGTGGCTGATGACCGGCGTGAGTTACATGGTCCCCTTCGTCGCCGCGGGCGGCCTGCTCATCGCCCTCGCCTTCGCGATCGGCGGCTACGAGATCACCGACGCCCCCTCCGTCGCCGAGCACTTCCTGTGGACCGAGGCCGCCGGCTGGGCCGCCCTGATGTTCCAGATCGGCGGCGCAGCCTTCGCCTTCCTCGTCCCCGTCCTCGCCGGCTACATCGCCTACGGCATGGCCGACCGGCCGGGCCTGGTGCCCGGATTCGTCGGCGGCGCCATCGCGGTCACCATCGAGGCCGGCTTCCTCGGCGGACTCGTCGCCGGCCTCCTCGCCGGCGCGGTGGTCATGGCCATCCAGCGGCTCCGCGTCCCGGACGTGCTGCGCGGCATCATGCCCGTGGTCGTCATCCCGCTGATCTCCTCGGCCGTCGTCGGCTTTTTGATGTTCGTCGTGATCGGAAAGCCCATCGCCTCCTTCCAGAAGGCGATGACCGACTGGCTCGGCGGCCTGTCCGGCGGCAACGCGATCCTCCTCGGCGCGCTGCTCGGCCTGATGATGTGCTTCGACCTCGGCGGCCCCGTCAACAAGGTGGCGTACGCCTTCGCCGTCGGCGGACTCGCCGCGCCCAACGACGGCAGCCTCAAGGTCATGGCGGCCGTCATGGCCGCCGGAATGGTCCCGCCGCTCGGCATGGCCCTCGCCACCACCCTGCGCACCCGGCTGTTCAGCAAGGCGGAACGGGAGAACGGCAAGGCCGCCTGGGTGCTCGGCGCCTCCTTCATCACCGAGGGCGCCATCCCCTTCGCCGCCGCCGACCCGCTGCGGGTCATCCCGTCCGCGATGGCGGGCGGCGCGGTCACCGGCGCCCTGTCGATGGCCTTCGGCGCGACCCTGCGCGCCCCGCACGGCGGTGTGTTCGTGGTCCCGCTGATCGGCAGCCCGCTGCTGTACCTGGTCGCCATCGCCGCGGGCACGCTCGTCACCGCCGGTCTCGTCGTCCTGCTGAAGAGCCGCCGCGCCCCGGTGGACACCGCGCCGGCCGCGCCGGACGCCCGCCCCGCCCCGGAGACCGAGGTCCCGGCCGCGGCCTGACCCCACGCCCGCCCGCTCACCCGCCCGACCCGCACCCCTGCTGGAGGACCCGCCCCATGTTCGAGCGCACCGCCGTCGTCGGTTCGGCCTCCGGGCTCCACGCCCGGCCCGCCTCCCTCTTCGTCCAGGCCGCCGCCCGGCAGCCGCTGCGGGTGACGGTCGCCCGCGACGGCGGCGACCCCGTCGACGCCCGCAGCCTGCTCTCCGTCCTCGCCCTCGGCGCGCGGCACGGGGAGGCGCTGACCCTGCGGGCCGAGGGAGAGGGAGCCGAGGCGGCCGTCCGGGAACTCGCCGCCCTGCTCACGGCCGACCTGGACGCGAAGGAGCAGGTGTGACGACGACGCCCCGCACGACGTCCCGCACGACCGCCCCCACCGCGACCGCCGCCCTGCTCCCGCCTCTGACCGGCATCGGGGTGGGCGGTGGCAGCGCCGCCGGCCCCGTCGCCCGGATGGCCGCACCACCCGCCCTGCCCGAACCCCGCGCCGTCGCGCCCGACGACGCCCCCGCCGAGGCGGCCGCGGCCCGCGCTGCCCTCGCGGCCGTCGCCGAGGACCTGGAGGGCCGCGCGGCGGCGGCCGACGGCGAGGCCGCGGGTGTCCTCGCCGCACAGGCCATGATGGCCGCCGACCCGGCCCTCGCGGACCGCGCCGCCGCCCTCACCACCGAGGGCCACGACGCCGCCCACGCCCTGGACGCCGCCTTCGGCGCCTTCCGCGCCTCCCTGGTAGCCGCCGGCGGCTACTTCGCCGAACGCACCGCCGACCTGGACGACCTCCGGGACCGTGCCGTCGCCCGGGTCCTCGGCCTGCCCATGCCCGGCCTCCCCGACCCCGGCCACCCCTATGTCCTGGTCGCCGACGACCTCGCCCCCGCCGACACCGCCCAGCTCGACCCGGCGACCGTCCTCGCCCTGGTCACCGAGGGCGGCGGGCCCACCAGCCACACCGCGATCCTGGCGAAGGTCCTCGGCCTGCCCGCCGTCGTCGGCTGCGCCGGCGCCGGCCGCCTCGCCGAGGGGACCCGGCTCCTGGTCGACGGCGCCACCGGCACCGTCGTGCCCGAGCCCACCGCCGGCCAGGTCGCGGAGGCCGCCGCCCGTGAGGAGGAGCGCCGGCGGGCCGTCGCGCGGGTGAGCGGCCCCGGCCGCACGGCCGACGGCCACGCCGTCGGACTCCTCGTCAACCTCGGCGCCCTGCCCGAACTCCCGGCCGCCGCAGCGGCGGACAGCGAGGGCGTGGGCCTGTTCCGCACCGAGTTCCTCTACCTGGACCGCACCACCGCCCCCACCGCCGAGGAGCAGCGGGCGGCCTACCGGAACGTCTTCGACGCCTTCGCCGGCCGCCGGGTCGTGGTGCGCACCCTGGACGCCGGAGCGGACAAGCCGCTGCCCTTCGCCACCGCCCCCGGGGAGCCCAACCCGGCACTCGGCGTCCGCGGTCTGCGGACCGCCCGCCGCCATCCCGCACTGCTGGACACCCAGCTCGCCGCGATCGCGGCGGCGGCCCGGGACACCGCCGCGGACGTCTGGGTGATGGCCCCGATGGTCTCCGTCCCCGCCGAGGCCGCCGCCTTCGCCGAGCAGGCGCGGGCCCACGGACTGCGCACGGCGGGCGCGATGGTGGAGGTCCCCGCCGCCGCGCTGCGCGCGGGACAGCTGGCCCAGGGGTGCGACTTCCTGAGCATCGGGACCAACGATCTGGCCCAGTACGCCTTCGCCGCCGACCGCATGCTCGGCTCCCTCGCCGGGCTGCTTGACCCGTGGCAGCCCGCGCTGCTGGACCTGGTGCGCACGGCGGCCGCCGCAGGGGCCGCGCACGGGCGGCCGGTCGGGGTCTGCGGCGAGGCCGCCGCCGATCCGCTGCTCGCCCTGGTCCTGGTCGGGCTCGGCGTGACCAGCCTGTCCACCGCCCCCGCCTGCCTGCCCGAGGTCCGGGCCGCCCTGGCGGCGCACACTCTGGACACCTGCCGCCGCCTGGCCGGCCTCGCCCTCTCCGCGTCCGACGCCGAGACCGCCCGCACCGCCGTCGCCCGCGCGGCCGAAGCGGCCCGGGCGACCCGGACGGCGGAACCCGAGCAGACGCCCCCGGCGGCCGAGGCGGCGGCCCGGACCGCACCCGCGGGCTGACCCCACCCCGGCCCGGAAGCGCCGCACGCACGAGTGCCCCGGCCCGTCACCGGGCCGGGGCATCCCCGCGTCACGTCCCTCCGGGGGACCGCGTCAGCCCTTCACGAGCCGCCGCACGTTCTCCACGCGGCCGGCGGTTCGGCCCGCCGGTCCCGGAACGCGCGCCCGAGTGCGGCGCGGCGCTCGGCGGAGACGTTCTCCCGCGCGTCGTCGAGCAGGCTGCGTTCCTCCTCGTCGAGGTGGTGCGCGACCGCCTCGGACAGCCGCTCCAGCGCGTCCTTCGCTGCCGTCGGTGTGCGTCCTGTTCGCGCCGGATGGATGGGCCTCCGCCCGGCCGCGGCGCCTCAGAAAGTGTTGGGTAATTGATCAACTGCTGCTTGTAGTCGACGGTGGTGATCTTCGCGGTCTGAGAGTTCGCGAAGATCACCGTCATGT
>NZ_JBEXXN010000073.1:0-31247 GCF_040630445.1 Streptomyces sp. NPDC005805 | reverse complement strand
GACTGAGCCGGCATCCGTGACGTTGCGCCGGGCGGCTCCCCGCCCGGCGGAACGCCCATCTCCCAGTCCAGCCCGTAGCGCTGGAACAGCTCCGCCCGCAGCCGCGCGCGGGGCATCGGCGCGCCCGGCAGCAGCACCGCGAAGACCGCGCCCATCAACAGGGCCCGCAGCAGCGGGTACTCCGTGTCCGGGTCCTCGGCGCCGTAGCGCGTCACCGTGTCCCTCAGCAGCGCGGCGAGTTGCTGCTGCTCGGGGCACTGCACGAAACCGTCGGCCTGGAGGATGCCCGCCATGTGCGCGCGCATCAGCACCGGACGGTCCACCGCCAGCCCGAGGATCGCGTCGACGGCCCGGGCCAGCAGCTCCCGCCCGTCCTCGCTCCGCGGCTCACGCTCCAGCGCGGCACGCAGCGTGCGGTGCATCAGCCGGTGCACCGCCGACTGCAGCAGCTGCCGCTTGCCCGGGAAGTAGTACGAGACCAGCCCCCGCGCCGCCCCCGCCCGGTCCGCGATGTCGCCGAGCTTCGTGGCCTCGTAGCCCCGCTCGCCGACCAGGTCGACCGTCGCCTGGAGCAGCCGCTCGCGGGATCGCCGCCGAAGCTCCTCATTGACCTCTGCGCTTCGCGGGGACATGCTGGACTCCTGCGTTGACTGGCTCCGAGCCAATATACTCAGCGCGTGCTGCGGCCGGCCCCCAGGGCCGACCGCGCTGTGTGCCCCCGGACCGGGCGACGCGGGGGATCGCCCGGTCCGGGCTCAGCGCCGCCGTAGCCGGCCGCGCCCCACCGGTCTCCGGTCGTACGCGAGGACGGCGAGAGCCGCCACCAGGGCCCCCAGCAGCCAGCCGGCGAGGACGTCGGACGTCCAGTGCACCCCCAGGTAGACGCGGGTGAACCCCACCCCGAGCACACTGACCACCGCGAGCGCCGCCCCCCGGGCGAGCGCCGCCCCCCGCGCCCCTCTGCGCACCGCCACCCACAGCAGCAGGCAGCAGCTCAGCATCGCGGTCAGGGCGTGCCCCGACGGATAGGCGGCGTAGTGCGCCGAGTCGACCGGATCGGGCCACTCCGGCCGCTCACGCCCCACCAGGGTCTTGAGCCCCTGGGACACCGCCGCCCCCACCACCGTGGCCACGGCCACCCAGACGGCGAGCCGCCGCTCGCCCCGGACCCACAGCCACACCGTCGTGACCGCGATCAGCAGCCGGAAGGTCCAGGGGTCCCAGAACCAGTCGGTCAGGATCCGGTTGGCCCGGGTGAGTCCCGGCTCGGCGACCGCCGAGCGGTGCAGCGCCCCGGCCACCTCGCGGTCGAAGCCCAGCAGCGGCTGCCACGCGGCGGCGACGAGCACGGTCAGCACCGCCGCGGCGGCGAGACAGCCCGCCGCGGTGACGGCGGCGGCGCGGCTCGGGGGAGCGGGCGGTGGGGGGAGTACGGGGGCCGGGCCGTGGTGAGGGGAGGGCATGGTCACGATCCTTGCCCCTCGCGGCGCGGCTACGCTAACCCAGCGCGCGCAGACCCGGGACGAAGGCCACGAGCAGCGGAACCACGGGCACCAGCGCGGCCGCGGCGGTCAGCCGCAGCCGCCGGCCCGCGGTGAGGCGGGGCACCGGGCTCAGCAGCCGGTTCACCCGCTGCGGTACCTGGGCGTCGTGCGGGGCGGCGCAGGGGTCGAACACCCCGCGCTCCTCGTTGAGTTCGACGAGCGCCAGGGCGATCGTCAGCCGTCCGAAGCGGCGCGAGGCGACATCGTCGGCGGCCAGTTCCACCAGCCGGTGCATCTCGTCGCGGAACGCGGCGAACACCGGGATCTGCGGAAAGCCGCCCGCCAGCGCGGCCGAGCAGTTCAGCAGCCAGTCGTGCCGGGCGTTGGCGTGGCCCTGCTCATGGGCGAGGACCGCGTCGAGCTGGCGGCCCTTCAGCCGGCGCAGCGCGGCCGTGGTGACCACCAGCTGCGGCGCGGCGCCGGGCAGCCACCAGGCGTCCGGGCGCTCGCCCTCCAGGACCACCAGGGGCGCGTCACCGGGCTCCTCGCCGGGCATCAGCGGCGCGCGCACCAGCAGGTCCTTGCGTCGCTGCCGCTTGCGCCGGTGGGCCCGGACGATCTCCCGGGTCAGCATCGCGACCGTCCACAGACCGCCGCAGGCGAGCACCACCGCGAGCACCGCCGACCAGGGGTTGTCCGCGCTCAGGGCGTACGCCTCGACGACTCCGTGCGGGGCGGGGGCGAAGACATGGCCGCGCACCAGCTGCCAGGCCGCGGCGGCGCTGAAGGTCATCGAGAGGGTGAAGGAGATGAGGACGGCGGCGACCACGCACTGCCAGAACCACAGGGCCACCACGGGTTCGCGCTCCGCCCAGTCGGCGCGCATCATCAGCCGGGGGGCGACGACGGCGGCCACGGCGCCGAGCATCAGCAGCGCGAGCGAGACCATCATGCTCCCAGCCTATGAGCGCGGAGTACCCACGGGTACGGGATGGCGCCGCAAGTGACACACGCCACGTTTGCCGCCGGGGCGCGGCGGGGGTACGGCGGGGCACGAAAGGGGCGGGCCGGCGGCCGGCCCCGGGGCCGGGCTCCTCAGAGCGTCAGGAGCATCGCCAGCATCCCCGTCGCCATCGCCAGCCGGCAGGCCGGCACCAGCTCCCCGCCCCCGTGCCCGGCCGCCGCCCCGCCGGGCGAGGGGCCCGCGACCGCCGGGACCAGCCGGGCGCCCGCCCGCAGCACGTACACCGTGAAGTAGACGAGCAGCACCGCCGTGACGAGGGGCGCCGACGCGGCCCCCTCGTGCGCAGGGTGGCCGCCGCCCCGGCCCGGCCCGGCCATGGCGAGCGCCATGTGCACCATCGCCAGGCAGCCCACCAGATGGTGCAGATGGCGCGGCGGACGCCCGCACCGACGCAGCGTCCACAGCACCCGCAGCCCGGCGGCCCCGAACACCGCCGCGTACGCCGCTCCCTGCCAGGGCGGCGGGGCGAGCACGGCCGCCGGCACGGCCATCGCGGCCATCCCGAAGGCCATCAGCGCCTCGCCCCCGGCGGACTCCCGGGCCTCACCGTGGCAGTCCCGCATCCGGGCCAGGCAGTACGCGCCGGTCCCCAGGCACAGGGTCATCAGCAGCCAGCCGGACATCGTCGGCCCGTGCACACGCACCCCTCTCGACGGCTCCCGGCCCCCGACGGCCCTCGCCGGCGGCGTCGAGACAGCGATGCCCCGCCGCCGCCCGTCCACGCGAGCGCACAGGCGTACAGCGGGCGTACGGGGAGGCGCGGCGGGGAGCGCCACCCGGCGCGCGCCCGCCCGCGTACCCGGCCCGCCACGCCCCGGCCGCCCCGCGCGCACCCCTTCCGGCCGCCGGTGCGGGGCGCGTTAGTCTCGTCGGGCACACCGGAGCCCGGGCCCGGCCGCACGCACCCGCACGCGTGCGTCCCCGCCCCGTCCGGGCACCCGCACCCGCAGACGAACGGAGCCGCCCATGGACACGGACACCGCCACGCCCCCCGTCCGCGGCGGACTCGTCTACCGCGACGCCGTCGCCGAGGACGTCCCCGTACTCGTCCCGCTGATCGAGTCGGCGTACCGGGGCGACGCGAGCCGCGCCGGCTGGACCACCGAGGCGGACATCCTGGGCGGGCAGCGCACCGACCCGGAGGGCGTGCTCGCGGTGGTCACCACCCCCGGCAGCCGGATGCTCCTGGTGGAGCGCGACGGCGAGACGGTCGCCTGCTGCCAGCTCGAACACCGCGGCGACGCCGCCTACTTCGGCATGTTCGCGGTCCGGCCGGGGCTCCAGGGCGCGGGTCTGGGCCGCGAGATCATCGCGGAGGCCGAGCGCCGGGCGGTCGCGGACTGGGGCGTGCGCGAGATGCACATGACGGTGATCACGGTCCGCGAGGAACTGATCGCCTGGTACGAGCGCCGGGGCTACCGCCGCACCGGGAAGCTCAGCCCCTTCCCGTACGGCGACGAGCGCTTCGGCATCCCGCAGCGGGACGACCTCGCCTTCGAGCTGCTGGTCAAGGACCTGGCCCCGCCGCTGGGCTGATCCCGCCGAGGAGGCCGGGCCGGGCGCCGCCGCGTCAGGCGGTGGACCGGCCCGGGCGCCGCCGCGTCAGGCCGTGAACCGCCCCGTGCGCCGGATGTCGGGGAAGTCCGTGGTCGCGCCGTCCAGTTCGAAGGCGCGGACCAGCCGCAGGTGCTCCTGGGTGTTGACCACCCAGCCGATGACACTCAGCCCCTCCTCGCGGGCCCGCTCCACCGTCTCCAGCGTCAGCCGGCGGATGTTGAGCGCCAGACCGGCCGCGCCCACGGCCTTCGCCCGGTCCGTGATGTCCGTGCCCCAGCGGCTCGCGATCAGCACCGTGCGCACCCCGGGCACCAGGGCCGCGATCTCCGCCACGGCCTCGTCGTGGAAGGAGGAGACCTCCACCCTCGGCACCAGATCGCGGCTCTTCATGACCTCGGCCAGGGCGCGGGCCGCCGCCACGTCCTTGATCTCGGCCTGGAGCGGGGCGGCGACGGCGTCGAGGACCTCCTCGAAGACCGGGACGCGCTCGCCCCCGCCCGCGTCCAGCCTGCGCAGCTCGTCGAGGGTCTTCTCGGCGATGGGGCCGTGGCCGTCGGTGGTCCGGTCGACGTCGGTGTCGTGCATGACGGCGAGGGCGCCGTCCTTGGTCAGGTGCAGGTCCAGCTCGATGGCGTCCATACCGCTGCGTTCGGCCCGGACGAAGGACCGCAGGGTGTTCTCCGGCTCGACGCCCATGACCCCGCGATGACCGATGGTGAGGAAAGTCAAGGTTCTCCCGCTTCCGTCGACGGCGGCTCCCGCGCGACCACTCAGCCTAGCCCTCATATGACGCCCTGTGACCGGTCCTGCGCGGGGTGTCCGGAAGAGGTGCTCCGCGGGCGCTTCCGGGCCGCGCGGCCGCTCGCCTGCCCCGGATTCCCGCAGGTGAACCCTCCGGAGCCCGGTTATGACGCAGCTCACCGAAAATACTTCTGCGATCATGGGGGTTCCGCAGGATAATTTACGAGTCGGCCCCTTGTCTGTCGGAACTACTGATGGATACGGTGTCTTGACGCGAGGTTCTCCCGTGAAGGAAGTGACATGACGGAAATTCTTGTGCAGGACGCCACAGAGGCGGCCGTGATCCAGGGCGAGCGAGTGGTCGACCACCCGGCCTGGCCGGCGCTCAAGACGGCCGTCGAGGAGATCCGCCCCTGGCAGTCCAAGGACGGCTCGATCGACTTCACGGCGGAGGGCGTCCCCGGGCGCGCCGCCGCCGAGGCCGCCGTCGCCCGCGTCGTCGAGGCCGTCGGGGCCCTGTCCCCGCTGCTGCCGCACGACGCCGCCTACCACGGCGCCCTCGTGAAGGACCTGCGCGCCTGGGCCGCCGGCGGCTTCGAGGTCCCCGACTTCCTGGACTCGCTGCTGGCCTTCCAGCCGGCGGCCGACCGCCGGGACGGCCTCCAGCACCTCGTCGTCTTCCCGATGTACACGCAGAACGGCAACCCGGACCGCAATCTGGAGGCCGTCGTCCTGCGCATGGTCTGGCCCGACTGGCTGGCCGAGCTGGAGCGCACCCGCTACGACAACCCCCTCTTCTGCGGCATCGCCTTCGAGGACTTCACGGCCGGCTACGACACCAACTCGGCCGTCCTCTTCCCCGAGACCATCGCCGTGCGCGAGGCCCCCGAGCGCTTCACCTGGGGCGGCATCTTCTGCGACCGCGAGGCCGCCCGCTTCCGCGCCGTCACCGAGGAGGCCGTGCGCGTCCTCGGTCTGGAACTGCCCGACGACATCCGCGAGATGGTCGGCGACCAGGAGCGCTGCGAGAAGGCGTTCGTGCTCTGGGACATGGTCCACGACCGCACCCACAGCCACGGCGACCTGCCGTTCGACCCGTTCATGATCAAGCAGCGCCAGCCGTTCTGGATGTACGGCCTGGAGGAGCTGCGCTGCGACCTCACCGCCTTCAAGGAGGCCGTGAAGCTGGAGGCCGAGGGCAACGCGCACGGCCGCGACGTCCAGTACGCGGTGCTCTTCGACCGCATGTTCCGCTTCCCCGTCTCCGGCGACCGGGTGCGCAACTACGACGGCCTCGGCGGCCAGCTCCTCTTCGCCTACCTGCACAAGCACGACGTGGTCCGCTGGACCGACAACACGCTGAAGATCGACTGGGAGCGGGCGCCGCAGGTCACCAACCAGCTCTGCGCCGAGATCGAGACCCTCTACCGCGACGGGATCGACCGCCCCAAGCTGGTCCACTGGTTCGCCGCCTACGACCTGGTCTCCACCTACCTCCCGCCCCACCCCGGCAGCCGCTGGGCCAAGGGCCCGGACGCTCTCGACCTCTCCCAGCCGCCGCGCAAGCTGGTGGACGATGTGCTTCCGGACGAGTTTCCGCTGAGCATGTTCTATGAGGCGCTGTCCAAGAAGCTGAAGAACGTGATCGCCTCCGCCCGGGGCATCACCGCCTCTTCCGCAGGGCAGTCTTCCGGAGCTGCCGCGTGACCTCGACGACCCAGGAGGCGACGACCATGGACAGGAACGCTGGCGGGGCGCTCGACGGCGCGGTGGTCGCGGTGGCCGGAGCGGGCGGACCCGCCGGGCGCGCCGCCCTGCTGCGGCTCGCCGAGGCCGGGGCGACCGTGGTGGCGGCCGACGCGGACGCGCAGCGCCTCGCCGAGGCCGTGGACGCGGCCCGGTACGCGCACGGCGGCGCGACCGTCACCGGCGACACCGTCGACCTGCTCGACCTCGCCGCCACACGGGACTGGGCCGACCGCACCGAGAAGGAGTTCGGGCGGATCGACGGCCTGGTCCACCTGGTCGGCGGCTGGCGCGGCAGCTCCCGCTTCACCGAGACCGCCCCGGCCGACTGGGCCCTGCTGGAGAAGCTGCTGATCCGCACCCTGCAGAACACCAGCCTCGCCTTCCACGACAGCCTGCTGCGCAGCGACCGCGGCCGGCTGGTGCTCATCAGCGCGGCCGGCGCCGGCAAGCCCACCGCGGGCAACGCCGCCTACGCGGCGGCCAAGGCGGCCGCCGAGGCGTGGACCCTCGCCGTCGCCGACTCCTTCCGCAAGGCGGGGGGCGAGGACGGCCCGGGCGCGGCGGCTGCCATCCTGGTCGTCAAGGCGCTGGTGCACGACGCCATGCGCGCCGAGCGACCGAACGCGAAGTTCGCGGGCTTCACCGACGTGACGGAACTGGCCGACGCCATCGCCGGAGTGTGGGACCGGCCCGCCGAGGATCTGAATGGACAGCGCCTGTGGCTGACGCCCGCCCCGTGAAGACCGACGCCCGACGCCACCACGACCCCGATGTGCGCGGCTTCGCCAGCGACAACTACGCCGGCGCCCACCCGGAGATCCTCGCCGCCCTCGCCCTCGCCAACGGCGGCCACCAGGTCGCCTACGGCGAGGACGAGTACACCGGCCACCTCCAGCGGATCATGCACAGCCACTTCGGTCCCACCGCCGAGGCGTTCCCGGTCTTCAACGGCACCGGCGCGAACGTCACCGCCCTCCAGGCGATGACCGACCGCTGGGGAGCCGTGGTCTGCGCCGAGTCCGCCCACATCAACGTGGACGAGGGCGGCGCGCCGGAGCGGATGGGCGGCCTCAAGCTGCTCACCGTGCCGACCCCGGACGGCAAGCTCACCCCCGAGCTGATCGACCGGCAGGCGTGGGGCTGGGACGACGAGCACCGGGCCATGCCCCAGGTCGTCTCCCTCACCCAGAACACCGAGCTGGGCACCGTCTACACGGTGGACGAGATCCGCGCGATCACCGGGCACGCCCACTCCCTCGGGATGAAGGTGCACCTCGACGGCGCCCGGATAGCCAACGCCGCCGCCTCCCTCGACGTCCCCATGCGGGCCTTCACCAACGCGGTCGGCGTCGACGTCCTCAGCTTCGGCGGCACCAAGAACGGCATGCTCTTCGGCGAGGCCGTCGTCGTCCTGAACCCGGACGCCGTCAGCCATATGAAGCACCTGCGGAAGCTGTCGATGCAGCTCGCCTCCAAGATGCGCTTCGTCTCCGTGCAGTTCGAGGCGCTGCTCGCCAAGGACCTCTGGCTGCGCAACGCCCGCCACGCCAATGAGATGGCCCGCCGGCTGGAGGCGGGAGTCCGCGACGTGGACGGCGTGGAGATCCTCCACCCCGTCCAGGCCAACGCCGTCTTCGCCCGCCTCCCGCAGGAGGTGAGCCGCCGGCTCCAGCAGCGCTTCCGCTTCTACTTCTGGGACGAGGCGGCCGGCGACGTCCGCTGGATGTGCTCCTTCGACACCCGCGAGGACGACGTGGACGCCTTCGTCCAGGCCCTCAAGGAGGAGACGGCCCGCTGAGCGGAGCCGGCTCCCACGCAACGCGCCCGCCCTTGAGGGCGGGCGCGTTCGCGTTGTGGGTGAGGACACCCGGGGGAGTGCAATGGAGTGGACCGTCCGGTACTGTTCAGGGCACCGCGCGGTACCACCGTGCCCCCGCGCCCTCAGAGATCCGAACGGCGGACCCCACCCGATGTCCCTCACCCTGACCGTCGCCGACGAGGTGCGTGCCCTCGCGCCCGGATTCGTCCACGTCGCCGTCGAGGCCCACGGCCTCGCCGCCGGGCCGAGCAACGCCGACAGCTCGGCCCTCCTGGACGACGCCGCCCGCCGGCTCACCGCACGCCTCGCCGGGCGCGCCCCGCACGAGGACCCGCACATGGCCGCCTGGCGCGAGGCGTACACCGCCTTCGGCGCCAAGCCCTCGCGCACCCGCAACTCCGCGGAGGCGCTGGCCCGCCGGGCCCTGGCGGACGGCGGACTGCCCCGCGTCAACACCCTGGTGGACGCCTACAACGCGGTCAGCGTCGCCCATCTGATCCCGGTCGGCGGCGAGGACGCCGACCGCATCACCGGCGGTATGCGCCTGGTGCGCGCCACCGGGGACGAACCGTTCGCCACCGTCGCCGGCGGCCAGGAGACGGTGGAGCACCCGGAGGCGGGCGAGGTCGTCTGGTGCGACGGGGAGGGCGTGACCTGCCGGCGCTGGAACTGGCGCCAGGGCGTGCGCACCCGCCTCACCGAGGAGTCGGTGAACGCGCTCTTCCTGCTGGAGGGCATGGCGCCCGGCACCGGACCCGGCCCGCTCGTCGCCGCGGCCGAGGAACTGGCCGGGCACCTGGAGAAGCTGAGCCCCGGGGTGCGGATCGTCCTGCACGCGCCGGAGTCCTGAGACAGCCGGGGGCCTGACCCCGGGTCGCAGGGGCCCGTCACGCCGTGGCAGGTCCGCGCGGGCCCGTCGCCGGGCCTGTTCGCTTCGTGCCCGGCCCTCGCGGCCCCGGCTCAGTGGCTCTCGCGGACCTCGGCCGGCGTCGGCGCCGTGCCCCCGAGGTGCGCCGGCACCCACCAGGTGTCGGCCGCGTCCTTCGGCCGCACGGGGTACGCCCGCTGCGCGGCCTCCAGCAGCTCCTGCACCCGCTCGCGCAGCCGCCGGGTGATCGCCCCCGCGTACTGGTCCGAGGGGGCCTCGACGGGCTCGCCCACCCGGATCGTCACCGGGATGTGGGAGCGCTTGAAGTTACGGGGGCGGCCCTTGGTCCACACCCGCTGCGTACCCCACAGCGCCATCGGGATCAGCGGTACGCCCGCCTCCTGGGCGAGCCGCGCGGCCCCCGACTTGAAGGACTTCAGGGTGAACGACTGCGAGATCGTCGCCTCCGGGAAGACGCCCACGATCTCGCCCGAGCGCAGCGCGTCCAGCGCGTGCCGGTAGGCGGCCTCGCCCTGCTTGCGGTCCACCGGGATGTGCTTCATCCCGCGCATCAGCGGCCCGGAGACCTTGTGCCGGAACACCGAGTCCTTCGCCATGAAGCGGACCAGCCGCTTCTGCGGCAGCGCCGCGAGACCCGTGAAGATGAAGTCCAGATAGCTGATGTGATTGCTCACCAGGACGGCGCCCCCGGTCCGGGGGATGTGCTCGGACCCCTGAGTGTCGATCTTCAGGTCCAGCGCCTTGAACATACCGAGGGCGGCGCCGACGACCGGTCGATAGACGAGCTCTGCCATGGGGGGAGGACCCTTTCGTCGTGCCCGGGGAGGGGTCTCCCGGTGTAAGTTACGCAGCCGTAGGTTTTCGGCATCGGGCCGATCGTGCCCCATGAGCGGCCGGGTGACCAGCCCCTGGGCCGCCGGTGGGCGAGATTCTCGTCACGTTCCGCCGTCACCGGGTCACACCCGGCCCGGGAATCGCGCGCCGCCCCTCGTGTGTTGCCAACGTGCGGAAGCCGGGCACGGTTCCTGGGGAGGCCGGGCACGGTTGCAGGGGGAACGAAAGGGGCGCGAAGGTGCGGAACGTCAGTGCGGCGGACGGGGTGTGCGGGACGCGCGGGACCCGCCTTGATGCCGGGGACCTCGGCACGGGACTCCTTGATGCCGGGGACCTCGGCACGGGACTCGGTGAACGGGCCACCCTGGTGCAGTTCTCCACCGCCTTCTGCCAGCCCTGCCGGGCCACCCGCCGCACCCTCGCCGCGGTCGCCGGCATGGTCGAGGGCGTCGCCCATGTCGAGATCGACGCCGAGGCGAGCCTCCCGCTGGTCCGCCGGCTCGGCATCGACCGCACCCCCACGGTCCTCGTCCTCGACGCCGCCGGGCGCGTCGTCACCCGGGCCGCCGGCGCGCCGCGTACCGCCGACGTCATCGCCGCGCTGGGCAGGGCGGTGTGACGGCCCGTGAGGCGGGCGGCGGTCCGCAGGGGCGCCGGTCCGTGAGGTTGGTCCCACATCCCCGTGCGCGCTTGACTGCGCACCGCGACGATCGCCAGGCTGATCACGTGCACCAGGAACTCCTTCTCCACGGGCGGGCCCATGTCGACCTCGCCCGGGTCGCGAGCGCCCTCTGTCCCGCTGTCGCACACGCCGACTAGTCGCACACGCCGACTAGCAGTGGCCGCAGCGTTCGCACCGATGCAGAAGGACTCCGCCATGACCGCGCCGACCGACCTGGGCACCCCCGCGCGTGCCGTCCCCGCGCCCCCGCCGCGCCTCCCCGGCGCCGATACCGCCCCCGCCACCGTCGTCCCGCAGCGAGTGGCGCCCGGCGCCCTGCTGCCCGGCACCCCCGACCTGCTGCGCTCGGTCTTCCGCGGGCACGCGGCCGGTGTGGCGGTGATCACCGCCCGGGGCGCCGGAGCGGGCGCGAAACCGGTCGGGTTCACCGCCACCTCCCTCACCTCCGTCTCCGCCGACCCGCCCCTGATCTCCTTCGGCGCCGGCACCGGCTCCTCCAGCTGGCCCGTCCTCGCGGAGGCCGAGTACGTGGGCGTGCACCTGCTCGCCGAGCACCAGGCCGCCCTCGCGGCCACCTTCGCCCGCTCCGGGGCCGACCGCTTCGCCCCGCCGACCCGCTGGGGCACCGGCCCCGAGGGCGTTCCGCTCCTCGACGGTGTGCTCGCCCGGCTGGTCTGCCGCGTGATCGCCCGGGTGCCCGCGGGTGACCACCGGGTGCTGATAGCCGAGGTCGCGGCGGGGGAGCACGGGGTCGGCGGGCGTCCGCTCGTCTACCACGAGGGGCGTTTCACGGGCCTGCGCGAGCCGTCCTGACGACCGTTGTCAAGGTCACAGTGCAAAGCGCTTGCTTAGCGGGAACGCTGTGGGTGTACTGGCGAGTAATATTTCGATCGGAGCGCAGGCCCGCCCCGACCGGGATCCGCCCCTTCGGACGCCTATGCTGCGTTCACAAGGCATTTCCAATAGAGACGATGCAGTAGGAGAGCCGGCGTGAGCCTGAGGATCGTTGTCTGTGTGAAGTACGTGCCCGACGCCACCGGCGACCGGCACTTCGCCGATGACCTGACCGTCGACCGCGACGACGTCGACGGCCTGCTGTCGGAGCTGGACGAGTACGCGGTCGAGCAGGCGCTCCAGATCGCGGAGGAGGCCGACGACGCCGAGGTCACCGTGCTCACCGTCGGCCCCGAGGACGCCAAGGACGCGCTCCGCAAGGCGCTCTCCATGGGCGCCGACAAGGCCGTCCACGTCGAGGACGACGACCTCCACGGCACCGACGTCATCGGCACCTCGCTGGTGCTTGCCAAGGCGATCGAGAAGACCGGCTACGACCTGGTCATCGCCGGTATGGCCTCCACCGACGGCGTCATGGGCGTCCTCCCGGCGATCCTGGCCGAGCGCCTGGGCGTCCCGCAGGTCACCCTGCTGTCCGAGGTCTCCGTCGAGGACGGCACGGTCAAGGGCCGCCGCGACGGCGACACCGCCAGCGAGCAGCTTGAGGCCGCCCTCCCGGCCGTCGTCTCCGTGACGGACCAGTCGGGCGAGGCCCGCTACCCGTCCTTCAAGGGCATCATGGCCGCCAAGAAGAAGCCGGTGGAGTCCCTGGACCTGGAGGACCTGGAGATCGAGGCGGACGAGGTCGGCCTCGAAGGCGCCTGGACCAAGGTCGACTCCGCCGCGGAGCGCCCGGCGCGCACCGCCGGCACGATCGTCAAGGACGAGGGCGAGGGCGGCAAGCAGCTCGCGGAGTTCCTCGCGGGCCAGAAGTTCATCTGAGGCTTCGGCCACCCCCAACGCCCCCTTCGCACTTCGCAAGCAGGAGAGAAGAAGTCCCATGGCTGAAGTTCTCGTCTACGTCGACCACGTGGACGGTGCCGTCCGCAAGCCCACCCTGGAGCTGCTGACCCTGGCCCGCCGCATCGGCGAGCCGGTCGCCGTCGCGCTCGGCGCGGGTGCCGCCGACACCGCCGCCGCGCTCGCCGAGCACGGCGCCGTCAAGGTCCTGACCGCCGACGCCCCGGAGTTCGCCGACTACCTGGTCGTCCCGAAGGTCGACGCCCTCCAGGCCGCGTACGACGCCGTGTCCCCGGCCGCCGTCCTGGTGCCGTCCTCCGCCGAGGGCAAGGAGATCGCCGCCCGCCTCGCGGTCCGCATCGGCTCCGGCATCATCACCGACGCCGTCGACCTGGAGGCCGGCGACGAGGGCCCGGTCGCGACCCAGTCCGCGTTCGCCGCCTCCTTCACCACCAAGTCCCGCATCACCAAGGGCACCCCGGTCATCACGGTCAAGCCGAACTCGGCCGCCGTGGAGGCCGCGCCGGCCGCCGGCGCCGTCGAGGCGCTGAACGTGTCCTTCTCCGACCAGGCCACCGGCACCAGGATCGTCTCCCGCACCCCGCGCGAGTCGACCGGCCGCCCCGAGCTGACCGAGGCCGCGATCGTGGTCTCCGGTGGCCGCGGTGTCAACGGCGCGGAGAACTTCGCGATCATCGAGGCCCTCGCCGACTCCCTCGGCGCGGCCGTCGGTGCCTCGCGCGCCGCCGTGGACGCCGGCTGGTACCCGCACACCAACCAGGTCGGCCAGACCGGCAAGTCGGTGTCGCCGCAGCTGTACATCGCCTCCGGCATCTCCGGCGCGATCCAGCACCGCGCCGGTATGCAGACCTCGAAGACCATCGTGGCCGTCAACAAGGACGCCGAGGCCCCGATCTTCGACCTGGTCGACTACGGCGTGGTCGGCGACCTCTTCGAGGTCGTCCCGCAGCTCACCGAGGAGGTCAAGTCCCGCAAGGGCTGACCGCTCCACCTCCCGTCCAGGGGCCGCACGGTGCTTCCACCGTGCGGCCCCTGCCGCGTCCGGCGCACCATTGACGCAGCTCACGGCCGCGTAATACTTTCGTTCAACAGAATGTTGAATCCGTGATGCGGAAAGGCGCGGCGCGAGCACGCACACGCGGCACGGACCGGACGGGTAGCGGAAGGTGTGGGAATGGGGCAGCAGGAGAAGGTGGCGACGAGCCTGGCCGGCGCGGTCGGCGAGGGTATCGGCGCCTCCCTCGCGACGGTGGACGCCGAGCTCGCCCGCCGGTACCCGGGGGACCCGGGCACCCGCCAGCCCGTCCACACCGTCTATGTCCCCGGCGACGCCTACGCCGCCGAAACGATTCGCACCTGGGGAGACGCCGCCCTCGCCGCCCTCGACGAGCACGCCCCCGACCCCGCCGCCCTCGCCCGCGTCCTCGGCCTCTCCGAGGAACTCGCCGAACCCGTCTACACCCGGGTCCGCGCCAAGCTGGAGCGCGAACCCGTCGAAGACCTCCGCGTCGACTTCGAGGACGGCTACACCGGCAGCGACGAGGACACCGACGCCGCCCGCGCCGCCCGCCTGATCTCCGAAGCCTTCGAACAGGGCACCTCCGCCCCGTACATGGGCATCCGCATGAAATGCATGGAGGCCGCCGTCCGCGACCGGGGCATCCGCACCCTCGACGTCTTCCTCACCGGCCTGATGGACGCCGGCGGCCTCCCCGACGGCCTCGTCCTCACCCTCCCCAAGGTGACCTACGCCGAACAGGTCACCGCGATGGTGCGCCTCCTTGAGGAGTTCGAGAAGGCGCGCGGGATCGCGGCCGGCCGGATCGGCTTCGAGATCCAGATCGAGACCAGCCAGTCCATCCTCGGACCCGACGGCACCGCCACCGTCGCCCGCATGATCGACGCAGCCGAGGGCCGCGCCACCGGCCTCCACTACGGCACCTTCGACTACAGCGCCTGCCTCGGCGTCAGCGCCGCCCACCAGGCCAGTGACCACCCCGCCGCCGACCACGCCAAGGCGGTCATGCAGGTCGCCGCCGCCGGGACGGGCGTCCGTGTCTCCGACGGCTCCACCAACGTGCTGCCCGTCGGCCCGACCGAGCAGGTCCACGACGCCTGGCGCCTCCACTACGGACTCACCCGCCGCGCCCTCGCCGGCGCCTACTACCAGGGCTGGGACATGCACCCCGGCCACCTGCCCACCCGGTACGCCGCCGTCTTCGCCTTCTACCGCGAGGGCTTCGCGGCAGCGGCCGCCCGCCTCGCCGCGTACGCCAACCGGGCGGGCGGCGACGTGATGGACGAGCCCGCCACCGCCAAGGCCCTCAGCTCCTACCTGCTGCGCGGCATCGACTGCGGCGCCCTCGACACCGCCGAGGTCGCCCGCCTCACGGGCCTCACCCGTGCCGACCTCCACGGCTTCGCCGCCCCGCGCCGGGGCGACCTGAGTGTGGGTTTTTGAGGGCTCGGTTCGCCTCCGGGGCGCCCCCCTTTTTTTTCGGGGCTCGGTTCGCCTCCGGGCGCTTTCAGCGGGTGTCGACGGTCGGCCGTGCTCGGACCCTCGTTCCTCGGGTCCTGCGCGCGGCCTCCCTTTCGACACCCGCGCGCCCTTCGGCTCACTCGCCGACCCGGAACGGGGCGGACGCCGGGCCCGGGCCGGGCTGCGCGGACTCCCAGGTTCGGAAGCCCACAGCCCACCCTCGGGCACCCCGGGGGGAAGGGCTCTCAGGCGCGGGCGCCCGTCGCCTGCGCCCACGGGTGAGCGAGGCCGGGGCGGGGCGAAAGGGCTCCGGCGCGCGGGTTGCCCGCCTCCCGGCGGGGCCGGGGTGGAAGGGCTGGTGCCCGGCGGCCGACGGCCCCGCGGGGCAGCCGCCGCCGGCGCCCCCGGGGCGAATCCCGGCCCGGTCCGCGATGAAGGGCTCCCATGCGCCGCCGGCCGCCGGCCGCCGGTCCCGGGGTGTGGGCCCGAGCCCTGCGCCCCGGCGCGCCCGCGCCACGCCCGGCCCCAAGCACCGGGCCGTGGGCTGCCCACGGCCTGCGCTCCCCGCCGGGCCACCACGCCCCCGGCGCGGCCCGGTCAGGCCGGAGGGGGTATCTCGCCCGACCCGCGAGGGATCAGCACCGTCTCCAGCGTCACCCGGGCCGGCGCCCCGCCGGCCCCGTCCAGGCGGCGGAAGAGGCGTTCCGCCGCCGTGCGGCCCAGGGCCGCCGCGTCCTGGGCGATGACCGTGATGCCGAGCAGATCCGCCAGCTCGATGTCGTCGAAGCCGACCAGCGCCACCGGCTCCGGGTGCGCGGCCAGGTGGCGCACCACCGTGACCGTCACCCGGTTGTTGCCCGCCAGGATCGCCGTCACCGGCTCCGGCGCGGACAGCATCGCCGTCAGCGCCTCCCGCACCCGCTCCGGCGCGGTCGAGCCCAGCGAGACCCACGCGTCGTCGATCGGCAGCCCCGCGTCCGCCATCGCCGCGCGGTAGCCGCTCAGGCGCTCCGCCGCCGTGTGGATCCGCGGCTGGTCACCGATGAAGGCGATACGCCGGTGCCCGTGCGCGATCAGATGCGCCGTGCCCGCCCGCGCGCCGCCCGAGCTGTCCGACAGCACCGCGTCCGCGTCGATCCGCCCTGCCGGGCGGTCCACGAACACCGTGGCCACCCCCGCCCGTATCTCCGGCTCCAGATAGCGGTGGTCGTGGCCGGCCGGAATGACGATCAGACCGTCCACCCGGCGCGCGCAGAGCGCGAGGACCAACTCCTGCTCGCGGCCCGCCTCCTCGGCGCTGGAGCCGTTGATGAGGAGCGCCCCGTGGGCCCGGGCCACCTCCTCCACGGCCCGGCTCAGCGGCCCGTAGAACGGGTCGGCCAGATCCTCCAGGACCAGGCCGATGGAGGCCGTACGCCCCTTCCGCAGCACCCGGGCGCTGTCGTTGCGGCGGAACCCGAGGGACTCGATCGCCTCCTGGACCCGCCGCTCGGTGTCCGGGGTGACGCCCGGCTCGCCGTTCACCACCCGGGACACGGTCTTGAGGCCGACCCCGGCGCGTGCCGCCACGTCCTTCATCGTCGGCCGGTTGCCGTAGCGCGGTTCGGGGGCCCGGCGGCTCCCTGGGGCGGGCAGGGGTCGGGTCGTGTCGGCCACGCTGTGCCTTCTGTCCGGGGACGGGCGGTCGCGTCCGATCGTATGGGAAGGTGTGGCGTCGGGCATAGGGCCTGGACAACGTTGTCAAGGGAGGGGAGACTGGTATCCGGCCGCAGGTCCGACACACTTCCCGGGGGATCGCACACCGATGCACACCAGCCTCGTCGCCGCGCTCGACATCGGCGGCACCAAGATCGCCGGAGCTCTGGTGGACGGTGACGGGACCCTGCTGCACCGCGCCCAGCGGCCGACCCCGGCGACCGAGGGCGCCGAGCGCGTGATGGACGCCGTCGACGGCGTCCTCGGGGAGCTCGCCGCCTCCCCGCTCTGGCCCGGGGTCCGGGCCGTCGGCATCGGCAGCGCGGGGCCGGTGGACCGCTCGGCCGGCACGGTCAGCCCGGTCAACGTCCCCGGCTGGCGCGGCTTCCCGCTGGTCGCCCGGGTCGCGGAGAGCGCCGGTGGACTGCCCGTGGAACTCGTCGGTGACGGCGTGGCGATCACCGCGGCCGAGCACTGGCGCGGCGCCGCCCGCGGCTTCGACAACGCCCTGTGCATGGTGGTCTCCACGGGCGTCGGCGGCGGTCTGGTCCTCGACGGCCAGCTGCACGCCGGTCCCACGGGCAACGCGGGCCACATCGGCCACATCAGCGTCGACCTGGACGGCGATCTGTGCCCGTGCGGGGCGCGCGGCTGCGTCGAGCGCATCGCCAGCGGCCCCAACATCGCCCGCCGGGCGCTGGAGGGCGGCTGGCGGCCCGGTCCGGATGGCGACACCACGGCCGCCGCGGTGGCTGCCGCGGCCCGGGCGGGGGACCCGGTGGCCACCGCGTCCTTCGAGCGGGCCGCCCAGGCCCTCGCGGCGGGCATCGCGGCGACGGCCACCCTGGTCGAGATCGACATCGCGGTGGTCGGCGGCGGCGTCGCCGGCGCGGGCGAGGTCCTCTTCGCCCCGCTGCGGCGCGCCCTCGGCGACTACGCCACACTCTCCTTCGTCCGCCGCCTCCGGGTGGCCCCGGCCCGGACCGGGACCGACGCGGGCCTGGTGGGCGCGGCGGCGGCCGCGCTCCTGGGCCGCCGGCCGGAGCCGACGACGGCGTAGCCGGACGGGGGCGGGTTCGGCCCTTCCCCGGGTGCCGTGGCGGACCGCTCCGGCCAGGGCCCGTTACCAGGGCCCGTCACCAGGGGCGGTCCAGGGACTGCTGCTGGGGGACGACCACCAGGAACGCGTCGGACTCCAGGTCCATCACCACCTCCGCGGGCAGG
Organism: Streptomyces sp. NPDC005805; assembly: GCF_040630445.1. Taxonomy (NCBI): domain Bacteria; kingdom Bacillati; phylum Actinomycetota; class Actinomycetes; order Kitasatosporales; family Streptomycetaceae; genus Streptomyces; species Streptomyces sp. NPDC005805. Next base: position 13,255 of record NZ_JBEXXN010000073.1, on the reverse strand, counting down.
CCCTCGTCCCGGCGGTGCCGGGCGTACTCCTCGGCATGCCAGCTGCCCCGCGGATCCCCCGCGGGGAACTTCTCCAACACCGTGCGGCGCATTGCGCACCCCCTTGTCTCCTTTCGCTCCAACGACGGCGCGGGCCAGGTGTCACGGGCTCGCGGTGTCCGGTGGATCTTGGCCTGGTCCCGGCGGGCCGCCGCCCGCCCGGCCACAGTTCGGCGACGGACCGGCCAACCGGTTGTGGGCGGAAGTTTCCGTGGCAGGGTGTTGCGGGCAATCCACTGTGGGCTACGGAAGAGGGGGACCCGTGATCGTCTGGATCAACGGTTCATTCGGAGCGGGCAAGACCAACACCGCGCGCGAACTGATCGATCTGATCCCGAACAGCACGTTGTTCGACCCCGAGGTCGTCGGCGCGGGCCTGAGGCATCTGCTGCCGGAGAAGCGCCTCGACGAGGTCTCCGACTTCCAGGACCTGCCGATCTGGCGGCGCCTGGTCGTGAGCACCGCCACCGCCCTGCTCGCCGAGGTGGGCGGGGTGCTCGTCGTCCCGATGACCCTGCTGCGCCAGGAGTACCGCGACGAGATCTTCGGCGGGCTCGCCGCCTGCCGCATACCGGTCCGGCATGTGCTCCTGGCACCTGATGAAACGATCCTGCGTGCACGGATCGCCGCCCGGGAGGTCCCCGACACGCCCGACGCCAAACAGCGCGTGCGCCAGTGGTCGTACGACCACATCGAGCCGTACCGCGCCGCCCTGCCCTGGCTCACCGCCGACGCCTACGTGGTCGACAACGGCCGCGTCGACGCCCGGGAGGCCGCCCGCCGGATCGCGGAGGCCGTCGGCAGCGGGGACGCCGCCGCCTGCGAGATCGTCCAGACACCCGCGCCCACCGCCGAGACCGTCGCCGCGGGCGTCCTCCTCTTCGACGAGCGGGACCGCGTCCTCCTCGTCGACCCCACCTACAAGCCCGGGTGGGAGTTCCCCGGCGGTGTCGTGGAACCGGGCGAGCCCCCGGCCCGTGCCGGGACGCGCGAGGTCGCCGAGGAACTCGGCCTCCAGCTGCCGGCCGCACCGCGGCTGCTCGTCGTCGACTGGGAGCCGCCCCGCACCCCCCGCTTCGGTGGACTGCGCCTCATCTTCGACGGGGGACGCCTGCCGGCCGCCGACGCCGACCGGATCCGGCTGCCCGGACCGGAACTGCGCGCCTGGCGGTTCGTCGGCGAGGAGGAGGCCGCCGGACTGCTGTCGCCCGGCCGCTTCGAGCGCCTGCGGTGGGCACTGCGGGCACGGGAACGCGGCACGGTCCTCAACCTGGAGGCGGGCGTTCCGGTCGGCGGCTGACGGGTCCGGGGCGGGTCCCGGGGGCCCGGGACGCGGAAGCAGCCCGGGCCCGGACCCGTTCCCGGCGCGACGACGGGTCAGGCGGATTTGGAGCGCGCGTAGTTGACCAGGAACAGCGCCTCGGCGACCGACATGCGCTCCAACTCCTCGGGCGACACGCTCTCGTTCACCGCGTGGATCTGCGCCTCCGGCTCGCTCAGGCCGATGAGCAGGATCTCCGCCTCCGGGTACAGCGCGGCCAGGGTGCTGCACAGCGGGATCGAGCCGCCCATGCCGGAGGTCTGCATCTCCTCGCCCGGGTACGCCACCCGCATCGCCTCCGCCATCGAGGTGTACGCCGGGCTCGTCACGTCCGCCCGGAACGGCTGGCCCTGGCCCACCTGTTCCAGGGTCACCCGCGCGTTCCACGGCGTGTGCTTCTCGATGTGCGCGAACAGCAGCCCGGTCGCCTCGGCCGCGTCCTGACCCGGCGGCACCCGCAGGCTGATCTGGGCCCGCGCGCTCGCCGGGATCGACGGGGTCGCGCCGGCCACCGGGTGGCAGTCGATGCCGACCACGGTCACCGCCGGCCGCGCCCAGATCCGGTCCGCGACCGTGCCGTTCCCGGGCAGGCCGACCCCGTCCAGCACCCGCGCGTCCCCGCGGAACTCGGCCTCGTCGTACTGCAGTCCGTCCCACTCGGCCTGCGCCGGGAGGCCGTCGATCACGGTGGAGCCGTCCTCGGCGCGCAGCGAGTCCAGCACCCGGATCAGGGCCGCCAGCGCGTCGGGCGCCGCGCCGCCGAACTGGCCGGAGTGCAGGTTGCCCTCCAGGGTGTCGATCCGCACGCGGATCATCGTCATCCCGCGCAGGGTCGCCGTCACCGTCGGCAGCCCGACCCGGAAGTTCCCGGTGTCGCCGATCACGATCGCGTCGGCGGCCAGCAGCTCCGGGTGGGCCTCCGCGTAACGCTCCAGGCCGCCGGTGCCCTGCTCCTCGGAACCCTCCACGATCACCTTGACCGTGACCGGGACACCGCCGTTCGCCTTCAGTGCGCGCAGCGCCAGCAGATGCATGACGAAGCCGCCCTTGCAGTCGGCCGCGCCGCGCCCGTACCAGCGGCCGTCCCGCTCGGTCAGCTCGAACGGCGGGCTCAGCCAGGCCGACTCGTCCAGCTTCGGCTGCACGTCGTAGTGCGCGTACAGCAGCACCACCGGCGCCCCCGCCGGGCCCGGCAGCACGCCGTACACCGACTGCGAACCGTCCGGGGTGTCGAGCAGCGCCACGTCCTCGAAGCCCTCCGCGCGCAGGGCGTCCGCCCCCCAGTTCGCGGCCGCCTCGCACTCGCTGCGCGGGGCCACGGCCTCGTCCGCCACCGACTCGAAGGCCACCAGCTCGGCGAGCTCCGCGCGGGCGCGGGGCATCAGCGAGGCGACGGTCTCGGCGATCGGATTCGCGGTCATGGGCACGCTCCTTGTGGGTGCGACGTTGTGCGGGGTACGGGGGGTGAACGTGTGGTCGATCCTCCCACAGCGGTCAGCGGGAACCCGCGCCGTAGGATGCGGACCAGACGCGGACGAGACGCATGGGCCATGGGTCGGATCGGGAGCAGAAGTACATCGTGAGCAGCGAGAACGACGCCACCGGAGCGGACGCAACCGGACAGGGCGCCCCCGGCGCGGAGGCAACCGGCGCGGACGTGGTCGGCGCGGACGCGGCCGGGGAGGACGCCACCGGCGCGGCGGCGGCAGACGAGCGTGACGGCCGCGAGGAGCGCGGCGAGCGTGACGACAGCACGGTGTGGGACGTCGTCGTGGTCGGCGCGGGCCCGGCCGGCGCCTCCGCCGCGTACGCGGCGGCCGTGAGCGGCCGCCGGGTCCTCCTCCTGGAGAAGGCCGAACTGCCCCGCTACAAGACCTGCGGCGGCGGCATCATCGGCCCCTCCCGGGACAGCCTGCCGCCCGGCTTCGAGCTGCCGCTCCAGGACCGGGTCCACGCCGTGACCTTCTCCCTGGGCGGCCGCCTCGCCCGCACCCGGCGCTCCCGCCGGATGCTCTTCGGGCTCATCAACCGCCCCGAGTTCGACGCCCGGCTCGTCGAACACGCGGAGAAGGCGGGCGCCGTGGTGCGCACCGGGGTCACCGTCTCCCGGGTGGAGCAGCACGGCCCGGCGGTGCCGGACCGCCGCACGGTCGCCGTGGTCCTCTCCCCGACGGGGGCCGGGGCCTCCGAACGCGCCGAGGAGACGGTCCTGGCGCACGCGGTCGTGGGCGCGGACGGCAGCGCCAGCCGCATAGGCGCACATGTCGGCGTCCGGATGGACCAGGTCGACCTGGGGCTTGAGGCGGAGATCCCGGTCCCGGAGACGGTCGCCGAGGACTGGGCGGGCCGGGTGCTCATCGACTGGGGCCCGATGCCCGGCAGTTACGGCTGGGTCTTCCCCAAGGGGCGCACCCTCACGGTGGGCGTGATCTCGGCGCGCGGCGAGGGCGCGGCCACCAAGCGGTACCTGGAGGACTTCATCGCGCGGCTCGGCCTCGCCGGGTTCGAGCCGGACATCTCCTCCGGCCACCTCACGCGGTGCCGCAGCGACGACTCGCCGCTCTCCCGCGGCCGGGTCCTGGTCTGCGGCGACGCGGCGGGGCTACTGGAGCCGTGGACGCGGGAGGGCATCTCCTTCGCCCTGCGTTCCGGGCGCCTCGCGGGGGAGTGGGCGGTCCGCATCGCGGAGTCGCACGACGCGGTCGACGCCCGCCGGCAGGCGCTCAACTACGCCTTCGCGATCAAGGCGGGCCTGGGCGTCGAGATGGCGGTCGGCCGGCGGATGCTCGCGGTCTTCGAGCGCCGGCCGGGGCTGCTGCACGCGATCCTCACCGGTTTCCGGCCCGCGTGGACCGCGTTCACCGACATCACGCGCGGCACGACGACGCTGGCCGGCCTCTTCCGGAGCCACCCGCTGGCGCGCCGGGCGCTGGACGCGCTGGAGCGGCGGAAGTAGGGCGGGCGTCCGCCCCGGGGGCGGGGGCAAGGTCGGGCCCGGGCCCGGGTCCGGGGACCGGTGGGTCACCCGGTGACCGTGATGCGGAACACCGGGTGGTCGGGGGCCGCGGCCCGCAGCTCGGCGTCGGTCGAGGCGGCCGTCACGCCCTTGAAGTACTGGTTGACCTCCCAGCCCCACTTCTCCAGATAGGCGCGGAGCACCGGGACCTTCTCGTCGTCACCGATCTCGGCCGCGGTGAACGCGCGCACCTTCCGGCCGACCCGCAGCTCCCCGCCGCCCGCGACGCGCATATTGCGGACCCACTGCGAATGGCCCCGGGCGGAGACCAGGTAGGGGACGCCCTCGTAGCTGTGCTGGTTGACGGGGATGCGCTGCATGGTGCCGCTCCTGCGGCCGCGCACCGACATCTCGGCCGTGCCCATCACGCTGACGCCGTGGCGGGCGAGCCAGCCGACGAGTCTGTTCAGCCGGACGTTGAGGGGGCTCCCCTTGAGGTAGTACGGCTTCTGCTGAGGGTTGGGCTGTGGCTGCGGCGTGGACATTGCTGACCCCGATCCGAGGGCGAAGGAGCTGGCGGAGGAAACCGAGAGCACTGCTCTCGCTTGAGGACAGTGTGCACGAGAGCGGTGCACCAAAGCAAGAGCAGTGCTCTCGATATGGATCGGTGCTCCGAAACGTGACAGACTGTCTCGGCATGACGACCGTTCACGGGGCCAGGCAGCGGGCCCGAACCGAGATCACCACGGCCATCAAGGAGGAGGCGCGGCGGCAGCTCGCGGCCGGGGGAGCGGCCAAGCTCTCCCTCCGGTCCGTCGCCCGCGAACTCGGCATGGTCTCCTCCGCGCTCTACCGCTACTTCCCCAGCCGCGACGACCTGCTCACCGCGCTGATCATCGACGCCTTCGACGCGGTGGGCGCGGCGGCCGAGGCCGCGGCCGCGTCGGACCCGTCGGACCCGTCGGACCCGGCCGGCCCCCTGCGCGAGGGCGGCCCCCGGCGCCCCGAGCCCACCGCGCCGCACGGCCGCCAGGTGGCCCGCTGGGTCGCCGTCGCCGCGGCCGTCCGCGCCTGGGCCGTGGCCCACCCCCACGAGTACGCGCTCATCTACGGCTCCCCGGTGCCCGGCTACACCGCGCCGATGGACACCGTCGGCCCGGCCGCCCGCGTCGGCATGGTGCTGATCGGCATCGCGCGGGACGCCCACCGGACCGAGGGCCTCGCCCTGCCGCCGCTCCCCGAGCCCCTGAAGGGCGAGGCGCGCCGCATCGCCGAGGACATCGCCCCGGAACTGCCGCCGGCGGTCGCGGCCGCGCTCGTCGCGGCCTGGGCGCAGCTCTTCGGGCTCATCTCCTTCGAGGTCTTCGGCCAGTTCAACCGGCTCGTCGAGGACGGCGAGGTCTTCTTCCGGCACACCGCCCGCCGGATCGCCGCCGAGGTGGGCCTGCGCGGTGAGCCCGCCGCGCGGTCCTGACCGGCCCGGGCCGGGGCCCTGTTCGACGCGGACCACGACGGCGCGCGCCGTCGGACGCGGTGCCGGGCTCGGGCGGGGCTGCGCGGCCTGTCCGCCACCGGACGGTCGCCGGAGACGGCCCGCCGCGGTCGGGTCGTCCTGCGCGGTATGGCCCGCCGACCTGAAGGCCGCTCCGGACGGCCGGCTCCGGCCGGGCACCCCGCGCGGCCTGGCCGCCACCGGGCGGGTCGTCGTAGACGGACCCCCCCCGGACGGCCTGTCCGCCATTGGACGGTCGCCGGAGACGGCCCGCCCGCACCGGTCGGGTCGCCCTGGCGGACCCGCCTGCGGGCCCGGTGCCGCCACCCCGCACGGCCTGGCGTGCCGACCGGACGGGTCGTCGCAGACGGACCCCCCGGACGGGCCCGCTTCGGATGTGCCGGCCGGGACGGCTTGGCCCGCCACCGCCCGGGCCCGCCCCGCCCGGGCCCGCCCGGGGGCAGCCCGTCCTACTCCGCGAGGAGTACCCGCGACCGCCACGCCGGGCTGACGCGCCCCTGCCCGAGGCGGGTCTAGCGTGGCCGGTATGGAAGAGCAGCGCGCCCCTCGCCCCGGCCGCACGCCCCGGGGCCGGGGCGGCGGCCCGCCGCTGATGCGGCTGTGGGAGACGAGCCGGGAGACCGGCCGGATCCCCTGGCCCTCGACCGTCGCGCTCGCCGTGTTCGTCGTGGCCGGCACCCGCTTCGCCGCCCAGGACCAGCAGGGCGTCCGCGAACCCCTCGACGCGTTCGCCTACGCCCTCCTCCTCGCCGGGCCCGCGCTGCTCCTGCTCCGCAACAGACGCCCGGTCGCCGTCGTGGCGGGGGTGTGCGCGGTCGCCTTCGTCTACTTCGCCGCCGGCTACCCGTACGGCCCGGCCTTCCTGCCCGTCGCCGTCGCCTGCTTCGCCGCGATCGTCTCCGGCCACCGCCGGGCCGCGTGGTGGTCCCTCGGCCTGCTGTGGGCCGGACACCTCCTCGTCGCCCACTGGCTCTACCGCCATCTGCCGCCCGGCGGCGACGACGCCGCGCCCTGGGGCCAGGAGATCGGGGTGACCGTCTGGGTCGTCGCCGTCCTCGCCGCGTCCGAACTGGTGCGCGTCCGGCGCGAGGTGTGGCTGCGGGAACGCGCCGAACGGGCCGCCGCCGAACGCCGCCGCGCCGACGAGGAACGCCTGCGCATCGCCCGCGAACTGCACGACGTCCTCGCCCACTCCCTCTCGGTCATCAACGTCCAGGCGGGCGTCGGCCTGGCCCTGCTCGACGGCGACCCCGAGCAGGCCCGCACCGCGCTGACCACCATCAAGTCGGCCAGCAAGGAGGCCCTGGGGGAGGTCCGCCAGGTCCTCGACACCCTGCGCGCCCCCGGGGACGCGCCGCGCGCCCCCGCGCCGGGGCTGGACCGGCTGCCCGAACTCGTCGAACAGGCGGCGAGAGCCGGACTGGCCGTCGACGTCCGCCGCACCGGCCCCCTCCCGGCCCTGCCGCCCGGCACGGACCTCGCCGCGTTCCGGGTCGTGCAGGAGGCCCTGACCAACGTGGTGCGCCACTCCGGCTCCCGCGCCGCCCGGGTGGTGATCGCGCACGACGCGGGCCGCCTGGTGATCCGCGTCGACGACGACGGACCGGCCACCGCCCGGGAGGCCGGCGGCAGCGGCAACGGCCTCGCCGGGATGCGGGAGCGCGCCGCCGCCCTCGGTGGCACCATCGAGGCGGGCCCGCGCCCGGACGGCGGGTTCCGGGTCACCGCCGAACTGCCCGTACGGACCGAGGAGACGACGTGATCCGGGTACTGCTCGCCGACGACCAGCTCCTGGTCCGGGCCGGATTCCGGGCGCTGCTCGACGCCCAGCCGGACATCGGGGTCGCGGGCGAGGCGTCGGACGGCGCGGAGGCCGTGCGCCTCGTCGGCGAACTCCGCCCCGACGTCGTCCTGATGGACATCCGGATGCCGGTCCTCGACGGCCTCGCCGCCACCCGCCGGATCACCGGCGACGAACGGCTCGCCGACGTACGGGTGGTCATGCTCACCACCTTCGAACTCGACGAGTACGTCTTCGAGGCCATCCGTTCCGGCGCCTCCGGCTTCCTCGTCAAGGACACCGAGCCCGATGAACTCCTGCGCGCGGTGCGGGCGGTGGTGGACGGGGACGCCCTCCTCTCGCCCGGCGTCACCCGCCGTCTGATCGAGGAGTTCGCGGCCCGCTCCAAGTCCCCGGCGCCCGCGCGGGAGCTCGACCGGCTCACCGAACGGGAGCGCGAGGTGATGACCCTGGTGGGCATCGGCCTGTCGAACGAGGAGATCGCGCGCCGGCTCGTCGTCAGCCCGCTCACGGCGAAGACCCACGTCAGCCGGACCATGGTGAAACTGGGCGCCCGCGACCGGGCCCAACTGGTCGTCCTCGCCTACGAGTCCGGGCTGGTCCGCCCCGGGTGGCTCGGCTGACCGAGACCGCCCAGCAGCCGCACGAACCACCCGAGCGCGCACGCCTGGAACAGGACCGCCACCACCAGGACGGTGTAGAGGAACGGCGCGGACACCACCACCTCCTGCCCGAACAGGCTCCCCAGCGCCATGAGCGCGAACACCGTGGGCGCGGCCACGAAGAACAGCCACACCCCGGCCAGCGAGGCGTCGTCGTGGTGCACGAACGCGGTGTCGACGGCCACGAACACCGCCACGGCCGCGACGAGCCCCAGATAGACGCGCGAGGCGAGGTTGCCGAAGGTGAGCCGAGCGAGTGCCGTCAGTCGGGTCTGCATGGCGGTCTCCCCTGGAAGTCGAATCCCCTCCAGGGTGGGGCCCCGGTGACCGCCCGCGCCTGAGTACGGCTACTCACGGCTACTCAGGCGGGCGGGTGGTGGCCCGCGCGGCGGGCCGTGCCGTCGTCCGCCCGACTGGGGCCGCGCTGCCCGGCGAGGCGAGCGGCGCGGGTCGGTCACGCGCCCTGGGGCGGGGCCGCCCGGCGAGGCGAGCGGCGCGGGTCGGTGCCCGCGCCGGTCCGGGCCGCTGACGTGGTCGGGCCGCACCCCCGTTCTCGTCAGCGAGCGGTCGTCGCGCGGGTGCGCTCGCCCGTGGCGGCCCGGGCAGGGACGGGCGCGTCCGGCGCGCGGTCCGGGGCGGACGCGTGGCGCGCCCCGTACGCGAGCACCGCCGCCGCGCCCGCGAGCACCGCAACCGTGGTCAGCGCGGCGGGCAGGGAGAACCACTCCGCCAGGAAACCGATCGCGGGCGGGCCGAGGAGCATGCCGCCGTAACCGAGGGTGGACGCGGCGGCGACCCCGCTCGGGCCGGCCAGTTCGCCGGCCCGGCCGACCGCGACCGGGAAGATGTTGGCGAGCCCGAGGCCGGCCACCGCGAAGCCGGTCAGCGCCAGCCCCACCGTGGGGGCGAGGGCGCCGAGCAGCATCCCGGCGGCGGCCGTGACCCCGCCCGCCACCAGCGTGCGGGTCTGGCCGAGGCGTTCCAGCAGCAGGGTGCCGCTCAGCCGCCCGGCGGTCATGGCCAGGGCGAAGAGCGAGTAGCCCGCGGCGGCGACACCGGGGTGCGCGTGCAGGTCCTGTTCCAGGTGCAGGGCGCTCCAGTCGGCCATCGCGCCCTCGCCGTAGGCGGTGCACAGGGCGATCAGGCCGAACAGGACCACCAGCCGCCGCGTCCGCCCGGTGAGCCGCGCCGGGGCGGACCGCGCGGCGGTCCCCGCGGAGGCGGACGTGCTCGCCGCTGCCGGTGCGGGCCCGGACAGCAGCGCGGGCGCGGCGACGGCCGTGACGACCAGGCCGACGACGGTCAGGCCCACCAGGTGCGCCGTGGGGGAGAGACCGGCCGCGACCAGGCCGCCGATGCCCGCGCCGAGCATGCCGCCCAGGCTGAACGCCGCGTGGAAGCCGGGCATGACGGGCCGTCGCATCGCCGCGACCAGGTCGACCGCCACGCTGTTCATGCTGACGTTGATGCCGCCGTACGCGGCGCCGAAGACCAGCAGCACCAGGCCGAGGGCGAGGGCCGAGCCGGTCAGCGGCGGCAGGGCCATGCTCAGCGACAGCAGGACCGCGCTCCACACGGTGACCGCGCGGCTGCCGTACCGGCGGCACAGCCGGCCGGTGAGCATCATGGTGACGACCGCGCCGGCGGAGACGCCGAGCAGCGCGAGGCCGAGGTCGCTCGCGGACGCCCCCGTCTGCTGCTTGATCGCGGGGATGCGCACGACCCAGCCGGCGAACAGGAAGCCGTCCAGGGCGAAGAAGAGGGTGAGGGCGACACGGACACGGGACAGGGAGGCGGCGGCGGGGTCTCCGCCCGGGCCTCCCGGAACGGCCGAACGGAGTTTGTTTAGAAGCGGCACAAAGTGAGGATAGGGGTCCGGTGCCCTTCCGTACAACACGGCTGCACACGGCTCCCCGGTACGGTCCCGCGACCCGGCGCCCACCTCGTCCTGCGTGTGCCGCCCACCCCGGGCCGCGGAAGCGGACGGCCCCTCCGCCACCGCGCCGGACGGGCCCCGGATCATGGGAGACTCGCCCTCATGAACGGCAAGGCGACGTCCACCCGGACACGACTGGAGAGAGGCCGCAGCGCCCTCGGCCCCGCCCTGGAACTGGTGCACACCGGACGGGCCCCCACCCGGGCCGTGCTGACGGCCGAACTCGGTGTCACCCGCGCCACCGCCGGCGCCGTCGCAGCCGAACTGGAGGCCCTCGGCCTCATCCGCGTCGACTCCCGCCCCGGCGCCGCCGCCGGCTCCCAGGGCCGCCCCTCGCACCGCCTCTCCGTCGACGAGAACGGGCCCGTGGTCCTCGCCGCCCAGGTCCACGCCGACGGCTTCCGCGCCTCCCTCGTCGGGCTGGGCGGTCGCACCGTCGCCACCGCCCCCGGCTGCACCACCGTCCAGGCCGACCCCGCCCAGGTCCTCGGCGAGGTCGTCGCCGCGGGTGCCGGGCTGCTGCGCGACAGCGGCCGGCGCTGTGTGGGCGCGGGGCTGGCCGTGCCGTCCGCCGTCGCCGAACCCGAGGGCACCGCCCTCAACCCCCTCCACCTCGCCTGGCCGGCCGGCGCCCCGGTCCGGGAGATCTTCGCCGAGCGGATCGCCGCCGCCGGCATCGAGGGCCCCGCGTTCACCGGCAACGACGTCAACCTCGCCGCTCTCGCCGAACACCGCCACGGCGCCGGGCGGGGCGCCCAGCACCTGCTCTGCGTCGCCACCGGGCACCGGGGCGTCGGCGGCGCGCTGGTACTCGACGGACGGCTGCACAGCGGGAGTTCGGGACTCGCGTTGGAGGTCGGCCATCTGACCGTCAACCCCGAGGGCCGTCCCTGCCACTGCGGCAGCCGCGGCTGCCTCGACGTCGAGGCCGACCCCCTCGCCTTCCTCGTCGCCGCCGGACGCGACCCCGGCCCGGAGGTCTCCCTGCTCCAGCAGTCCCGCGACATGCTCGCCGCCGACTACGCGGACCCCGCGGTCCGGTCCGCCGCCGAACAGCTCATCGACCGGCTCGGGCTCGGGCTCGCCGGACTGGTGAACATCCTCAACCCGGACCGGATCATCCTCGGCGGACTCCACCGCGAGCTGCTCCAGGCCGACCCCGAGCGGCTGCGCGCCGTGGTCGCCGACCGCAGCCTGTGGGGGCGCAGCGGGGGAGTGCCGATCCTGCCGTGCACCCTGGACCACAACAGCCTGGTCGGCGCGGCGGAACTGGCCTGGCAGCCGGTGCTGGACGACCCGCTGGCCGCCCTCGCCTGACGGACCGGGCCCGAGGGGGCCGGGCCCCGGTGGGGTGGGCGTGGCGGACGGGCGCCGGGCCGTTGGCGCCACCCGTCCGGAGGAGCGGCGGCAGACGGCGGCCCGTCACCGGGTAGGCCACGCCGTATGAGCGACGCACCCTCCGGCCCGCACCGCGCGCACCGGTTCGAGGATCTGCACCGGAGGGTGGCCGAATCCCCGGCCGGGCTCGCCTGGAACCGCGGGCGCGAGATGGAGCTGATGCACCGCGCCATGGGCTTCGCGGCCCTCGGCTTCCTCACCCTGGTCCCGCTGCTCGTCGTGGTCGCCGCCGCCGACCCGGTCAGTGCCGAGGGCTTCGCCCGCTGGCTCGGCCAGGCCCTCGGGGTCTCCGCCGGCTCCCAGGAGGAGGTGGAGGAACTCTTCGGCAGGCCGGGCGAGGCCCTTCAGCGCACCACCGCCTTCGGTCTCGCGGCCCTCGCCGTCTTCGGCCTCACCTTCGGCTCCGCGGTACAGACGGGCTACGAGAAGGTGTGGGACCTGCCTACAGCGCGCTGGCACACCATGTGGCGCCACGTGGTGTGGCTCGCCATGCTCATCCTCTTCCTGCTGGTGTTCACCAACAGTCCGGTGCCACACCCCTCGCCCCTGGTCGCCGCCGCGGGCGCACTGGCGGATCTGATCGCCACCTTCCTGTTCTTCTGGGCGTCCCAGCGCCTGCTGCTCGGCGGCCGGGTCCGCTGGCGGGCCCTGCTGCCCGGCTCGGTGGCGGCCAGCATCGGCATGCTCGGCCTGCGCGTCTTCTCCCAGCTGGTGTTCTCCCCGCTGATCGCCTCGAACGCCGTGACCTACGGACCGTTCGGGACCGTCCTCGTCGTCCAGTCCTGGCTGGTCGGGGTCGGATTCGTCGTCTACGGCGGCGCGCTCGTCGGCCGGATCCACCATGAGGAGCGGACCCGGCGGCGACTGGAACGCGAGCTGGCGGAGGACGAGCTCTGACGGTCGGCCGGGCCGGGCGCGGGCCGGGCCCCGCCCGGTGGCGTCCGTCGCGTGTACTCCCCGGGCGGTAGGAGCACTGCCGCCACCGGTACGACGACCGCCGGCCGCCCGCGCGGGAGCCTCGGAGGTGTCAGGAGAACGGCGCACCACCGCCGAAGCGCTGTAGCGCACCGCATCGCACCGAGGAGCTGAACGGACATGAACACGCTCGCCCACGACGGGCCCGGCCCGTGGATCCTGTTCTTCCCGCTGATCTGGGCGGCCGTCGTGCTCGGGGCCGTCACCGTGCTGCGCCGGACCGGTGTGTGGCGCGGTCGGGCCGCGCCCGGGTGGCGTGGCGGAGGCCCGCCGGTCGCGGAGAGTTCGCCCCTCGCCCTCCTCGGACGCCGCTTCGCCGCGGGGGAGATCGACGAGGAGGAGTACTGGCGCCGGCTCTCCGTACTGGATGAGCAGTTCGGCCGCACCGGCACGGGCCCGGTGTGACACGACATGGGGTCACGCCACATGGCTTCGGACCACATGGCCCGGGACCACACGGCCTCGGGCCACATAGCGCCGGGCCACATATGCGCCGACCACGCGGCCCCCGGCCACATGTGCCCGCACTACACGGGCCCGCACCACACACCTGTGCCGCCGGTGGGGGGGGGGGGGGGGGAGGGGCCGGCCCCCGCGGCCCCGGAAAAGGCGGGGCGCGCGGGGGGGGACCCCCCCCCCGGCCGCCGGGGGCCC